>CAMAYP010000074.1 GCA_945862415.1 Chryseobacterium gleum
CTTCAACAGTTCAAAAAGAAACAGAAGCCGATGCGGTTAACAACCACAACGAAGAGGTTATCGGCAACACCTCAATCTGCTCGCCTTTGGCCGACCAAAGTCGTCGCGCCTCCACTCTGCACTTCAACTTCTTGAATGGGCTGTAATCGACGTTCACCGACCAGCCACCGGGATTGAGATTCACGGGTGCATAGCGCGTTCTGAAAAACTGTCCACGGTTGTCTCTTGTTTGCTCGAATCGGCATGCAGCCGCCCATTTTTTCGCAAACGAACGACTCACGGCGAGAGAGTATCCCACAAAGTCCTTTTCAGCCGGTACCGACTCGTAGTTCAACTCGGTTTGTACGCTCCAATCGTTGGCTACTTTCCACTGACCATACATGTTGTGATAGATAGTAACCCGATCGCCAATCGTTCCCATATAGTTGGAGTAGTTGAGCACACGGCCATCCGCTTTAACATGCTGCAGTTGAACACCAAACGCAGGCCAGTTGCGCCCTTCATCGAGCGCAATGCGTTGCCAGCCATTGAGCAACAACACAGCCCAATTCAACCCCGTTTCTGTTTTTCCCGACCAACGCAAGCCGCATTCATAGTATGGTGTATTCTCGGCAAGCAGCCCGCGTGTTACATTCATTTGCTGCGCGCCAATGTTCGATTCCAGGCCAATGTGCGAAGGCAAAATACCGGCATCGAGTCGTGAGTTATCATTCAATCGAAAACCAATTGAAGCTTCATAGATATTGCGCACAGCATTGGGTTCAGATGCTAGATTTCTTCGCGCATACGTTCCCGCCATTGGGGCTACAATTAGCTGCCAGCGGTTGCGGCGCAACGTGTACTTCACGAAGGCAAGGTTGAGCGCGGGACCGTTCTCGGTATGGTTGTATAAAAACTCGGGACGTTCGTCGGAGCCCCCTTGCTGTGTGCCCCAATAGAATTCGGCATAGCCGGAAAGCTCAAAAGACGTGGTGTCTTGCGCCCTAAGACTTATACTTGATAGGAAGAACAACAGCGGCAATGCCCATGCGCAGAATGTTTGCATAAGTCAAATGTAGGGAATCACTCCTTGAATTTCCCCGTCCGAATATCGAATCCATAAGGACAATGGCGGCAACCGCTTTGACAGCAATAGCCTCGCTTGAGGTGATACTTTTCTGTGAAAACAATGTATCCCTCTTCGGTGTAGTAGTAGTCTTCTCCTTCTATTTTTTTTCCGACTGCCATGACCATTGAACAATTACTTATCGGATGGGTTCATGTCAGGCTCAAAATCGAGCGATATGGAATTCATGCAATACCGCTTATAGGTTGGCGCCGGACCATCGTCGAAGATGTGCCCCAAGTGTGAATCGCAGCGACCGCACGTTACCTCGGTGCGTATCATGCCGTGGGTTTTATCGAGGGTATATTTCGTAGCCCCTTCACGTATGTTGTGGAAAAAGCTCGGCCAACCACATCCGCTATGAAACTTAGAGTCTGAGCGAAAAAGCGGGTTTCCACACACCGCACAATAGTAAGTTCCGATTACTTCATTCTCGTAATACTTACCTGTGAAGGCTCTCTCAGTATGGGCCTCGCGCGACACAAGATAGAGTTCGCGCGGTAAGATCTGTTTCCACTCATCGTTGCTCACTTCCAAATGTGCAGTGTCGATTCTTGAATAGTATGGATTGCTCATTGGTTTAGTTTGTTCTGAAGCCGTCGAAGAATGGGAGGCAGTTTGACTGCAAGCGGCCAACTCAGCGCACATCAACAAGATCAGAAAGGATTTCGAAAGTTTAATCATCGTTATAGAGTTGCAAATAACGTACTGCACTCCTCAACAAAACAACAAAGAGCAGGAGAGGTTCTAAGAATTACAAAACATGACTTCAGAGCGACATTCTGTTCCCATAAAAATTCAGAATATGCAACGCATTCATGCGCCAATTAACCGTTGAACGCACGCTCCATGTTCAATAGGCCTGATGCCGTCTAGAAACCAATCAAACGCATTACCCAAAGTGTAATGGCTCCTAACGCAGCTGAAATAGGTATGGTAATAATCCAGGCTATCAGCAATTTGCTCGTTACGCCCCATTTTACAGCCGATACGCGCTTGGTTATTCCCACTCCAATGATAGATCCGGTGATGGTATGCGTTGTACTCACCGGAATACCCTTGATTACTTCACCCCCCATTTGCCATGGGAACTTCAAACCTTCAGTAAAGAAAAGAGTGATCGCTCCGGCTGTTTCTGCAGCTACACCTTCGAAGGGGGTGACCTTCGTGATTTTCGCACCCATGGTTTTTACAATCTTCCAACCGCCGCTCATGGTGCCTAAAGCAATTGCAGCATAGCATGAAAGCGGCACCCAATTGGGCATTTCCTTCAAACTATCTATTTCGCCACCAGCAATCAATGCAACAGTAATAATACCCATCACTTTCTGCGCATCGTTACCGCCATGACCAATGCTAAACGCCGCAGAAGAAAACAGCTGCAACCTCTTGAAGGAAGTATTAGCGCGCGAGTTCTGCATGGAGCTAAGAAATAGCGTGAAAATACCAATTACCAACACGATAAAGCCGAGGAGAATCCATTTGAAATTCGCTCCGTGAAATATTACCTTCAACCAATACGAATCGAAACCACTCTTCAAGTTGGATGAATCGTATCGGTCTGCAGACTGCTCTGTTATTCGATGCGTTTCCTGAATTTCCGCAGTCATCCCCGCCTTTGCAATACGGCTCATCAACTCTTGTGTTAAGGCTGCATTTTCTACGGTTTCTCCAGACTTTTTCAAATAATCAATCTGAACCGTATACGTCTTGCCCGATGCATCTTCAGCGCCTGCGGCGTCCTTAGCAACCTTCACCAAGGGCGCATACTCCTTTAAATCTTCTGACTTAAAGGTCAATGCGCTTTTCAACTCATCTTTCGATGTCTCATCCGCCATAACAAGCGTGTATGAGCTTCCGCCGTTAAAGTCCCTTTTATACTCGAGTACGTTGCAAACAGCAAACACAACCAGCGTGATAATGGTAAGAGAGACCATTTTCATGAATGGCCCCTTTCGGAAGGAATTGAGAAACCATGCGGAAATAAGATAGGACATCAGCATACCGGCAATTGGAGCGATGAAAATGAAAATCGCCGTAGCCCAGATAATTCCGCTATTCACGGCTTGCCAACCGAATGCTGCCAAAAACGCACCCGCAAAACCTCCAATCAGGGTATGTGAAGACGAGGACGGTATTCCGTACCACCAGGTAAAAAGATTCCAAACCACGGCGGCCACAAGCCCCGAAAATATCATGGGCAGCGGATTGTTTGCCGCTGCGATGTAACTCTCCTTAACGGACTTTGCTATCGTAGTTGCAACACTGTGATCTTTGAAAATGAAAAACGCCACAAAGTTGAAAAACGCAGCCCACACAACCGCTTGAAACGGTGTAAGTACCTTGGTAGAAACGACCGTAGCAATTGAATTGGCCGCATCGTGAAACCCATTGATAAAATCAAAAATCAATGCAAGGGCTATTACAGAAATCAGCAGAATTGAGTACTCCATAGAATTGCTTTATGAGTTCTTCACCAAAATAGATTCAATGGCGTTTGCGACATCCTCGCATTTATCGGTTGCTGTTTCAAGCACGGAAAGGATTTCTTTTTTCTTGATTATCTCTACCGCATTGGTCTCTTCCGAAAACAAACGGGCTATTGCCAGCTCGAATATACTATCGGCCTCATTTTCTAGGTCATTAATTCGAATGATTGCCTCTCTTACACGTTGTGCATTCTTCATGTTGCGCAAACTTTGAATAGCGCTGTCAATCTCCACAATCTGGCGAGATAAGACGCTTGCAAGCCCATGCATTACCTGATCAATCTCTTTCAATTGGTATAGCGAAATTCGCGATGCTGTGCCATTTATAAAATCTGCAACATCATCAAGAGATGTTGCCAAGTAGTGAATATCCTCCCTGTCGAAAGGCGTGATGAAGTTCTCACTCAACTCGATAAACAAGTTGTGTGTGATTTCATCCCCAACATGCTCCAAATCATGAATTTGTCGCACTATCCCATCGCGGTCGCCTTCCTCTGCTTCCAATAGTTCCTTAAACTTATCGGCCATGGCCACCAAATTCCGCGTCGATTGAGAAAAAGAATCAAAAAATTTACCCGTTTTGGGCGCAAACATTTTAAGGATATTCATCGAATGGAATTTTTCACAAATGAACCCGCTCCATAATAACAGCACCTTTCGTTTGTGTTACAATATTGTTACGCGATAAGCGGCCGCAGTTCACACCAAAAAAACAAAAAGCTCATAAACAATCGCTTGACTAAAACGGCGACGGTTTTATGTTAATATTGGCGTAGCATTAAGCCTGCTAGAGGATGCTCATCTTTGTTTCTTTGTTAGTTATGGGTTATTTTATTTTCAATTTTACCACAAATCATGTCCAACCTGCCAAATAAGCACATCGCGCCTGTTTCTTCGCAAGAAGAAGAACCTATCGTGAAACGCTCTATCGACATCATATTCCAAGCTCTATTGCCCAAAGACAAGTTGTTTTATCCACTTTTCGACCAGGCATGCAATAACATGGTTGAGGTGGCTAAGGTATTGGAAAAGGCGCTCAAGTCGGACTCCGTTACTCGTCTTCAATCGCACGAAACAATTAACCTGCTTGAAAAACAAGGCGATGAGATTACACACGCCATCATGCACGAAACAGGAAATACGTTCATCGTTCCCTTCGATCGAGAAGACATTCATACCCTGGCTATCGCTATCGATGATGTGGTCGATTACATATATGGTACTTCGAAACGCTTAGACATCTATAAGGTTCATCAGATAAGCCCGGCTATGATTCGCCTGGCCGAAATCATCACACTATCGGCCATCGAGCTCCAAAGTGCCGTGCGCGAAATGCGCAGCCTCCGCAATGTAAGCAAGGTAAAGGCACATCTCCACACCATCCACACACTGGAGAACGAGGCAGATGTAATCATGAACAACACCATAGCAGAACTCTTCAAAAACGAAACGGATGCTCTGGTTATACTCAAAACCAAAGAGGTGATTACCTACTTGGAAATCGCTACCGATAAATGCGAGGATGCAGCGAATGTTATTGAAAGTGTGATCATTAAATTTTCCTAACAGGAATCACCAATTTCGAACGAACTTTGTTTTGGTTGGGCTGCTTTAACTAACATTGCGCCCGTGAAACCAGCCATTGGATTTGCTTGCTGAATGAGCACATCGGGCCAATTTTCTGACACTATTCTTATATGAGTCAAATTAGTCCAATGCAACGCCTATGGCGCCTTGTCAAATCGGAGCGCTCAGACATTCGCAATGTTTACATATTCTCGCTCTTTCAGGGGCTGGTAAATCTCACCCTTCCACTTGGAATTCAAGCCATTATAAATCTGCTCCAGGCAGGTGAATTAAGGGCTTCATGGATGGTGTTGGTTGTGTTTGTTGTGCTCGGGGTATTCTTTAACGGGCTTCTTCAATTGCGACAAATGGCCATAACAGAATCCATCGAGCAACGCCTCTTTGTGAAATCTTCATTCGATTTTGCCTATCGCCTGCCCCGCGCTTCATTCGATTCGGTGAAGTCAAAGTACTTCCCGGAAGTCATGAATCGCTTTTTTGAAATCATGACTGTCCAAAAGGGAATTTCCAAACTGTTACTCGACTTCTCCACGGCCGCCATCCAAATTATTTTCGGCCTGCTATTACTCTCGTTCTATCACCCGCTCTTCATCCTGCTCGGAATCATCCTCATTACACTCATTGCGGCCATCTTTAAACTGACAGGCCGGGAAGGATTAGAAAGCAGCCTCGAAGAAAGCAAACACAAATTTGCTGTGGCGCACTGGCTGGAAGAACTATCACGCACCTTCACCACGTTCAAATTAAGTGGTATTACCTCCATGCCGCTCGAGCAAACCGATTTTCACACCTCCAAATACCTCGATGCACGAAAGCGCCACTTCGCAATCTTGGTCACGCAATACAAGGTGCTTGTTCTTTTTAAAATCATCCTCGCGGCGAGTCTGATAATTGCGGGAAGCATTCTCGTAATTAATGGGCAAATTAACATCGGTCAATTTGTTGCTGCTGAAATTGTAATTCTTATGATCATCGGCAGTGTGGAGAAAGTCATTCTCAACATGAGTACCGTTTACGACGTGCTCACTGCACTGGATAAAATTGGAAGCATTACCGACATACAGCTTGAAAGAGAAGGCGGCATCGATGTGCGTGAAACCCTGAAAGACGAAGGGTTGCATGTAAAAGTCGATCGCCTAACCTACATGTTTTCTGATGCTCAGAGACCGGTTATTCAGAACTTCAACTTAGAGATTTTACCAGGCGAACGTGTTTGTGTAGCCGGCGGTAATGGCAGCGGTAAAACCCTCTTGATGAAATTGCTAACCGGCTATTTCGCCGGCTTTCAAGGCAGCATCACCATAAATGGTTTGCCGTTGGAGAACATTGACTTGGTTACTCTGCGTGAAATCACGGGTGAAAACTTTACCGATCAAGGTGTATTCAAAGGAACCATTCTTGAGAACATAACCTGTGGTCGAAATCACATCGACATCAATCAAGTAATGCAGGCAGCGCGTTTGGTTAATCTGCATGATAGCATTACCCACATGCCACATGGCTACCACTCGCTGATTGACCCTGAAGGCAAAATTTTATCAGGAGGAATTCTTCGCAAACTCGTGCTTGTCCGATGTCTTGTCGGAAATCCACACCTCATTTTGATGGAAGATAATCTTCAGGCTATTTTACCCGAAGAACGCATGATAATTCTCGAAAACATACTTCGTGAATATCCAAAGGCAACCATTTTAATTATCAGCAACAACCCGGCTATTCATCAGTTGACAGGAAGAGTTGTAACCATGCAAAACGTTTAATTTATCGCACATGCTCGAACTCTCGGATTCATCCATCCAAGGAAAAATTAAACGTGACGATTTCGAGTCGTTTCGTAAACTATCCGTTGGAAAAAACAACAAGGTGCTTAAGCGTTCATTGTTTGTTTTGCTTGCCATGCTCTTCGCGCTTCTATGCTTGCCATGGACTCAGAACATAAGTGGCAACGGTCGGCTTACTTCTCTGCGCCCCGACCAAAGGCCGCAAGTCATCCAGAGCATCATACCCGGAAAAATCGAAGAATGGTTTGTGCGTGAAGGCGACCTGGTTATGGCAGGCGATACCATCATGCGCATTTCCGAAATCAAAGACGATTATTTCGATCCCAATCTCCTTATCAATGTAGAAGACCAAATCAAAAGCAAAGAGTCGAGTGTTTCCGGATACATGCAAAAGGTTGAGGCGCTCGATCGACAAATAGACGCCCTCAATGAAAGCGTAAAGCTGAAACGCAATCAGCAAGAGTTGAAAATCAGGCAGTCGATTCTCAAAGTTCAAAGCGATAGCATGGACTTCAATGTTGCAAAAGGCAATGCAGTTATAGCCAAAGACCAATACGACCGATTCAAATCTCTTTTTGAAAAGGGATTGAAGTCTGAAACGGAGTTAGAACAACGTGAAGTTGCCTATCAAAATGCACGCGCAAAACAGGTCGAAACCGAAAACAAACTCTACATCGCACGACAAGAACTGACCAACGTTCGAACCGAGTTGAATTCAATCACGCAAGATTATCGAGATAAAGTTTCGAAAGCTGAAAGCGAAAAGTTTTCGACCATGAGTATGCTCTACGACACCGAAGCACAGGTAACCAAAATGCAAAGTCAATATGCCGGCTACAGCCAACGAAGCGGCTTCTATTACATCACTTCGCCGGCCGATGGTTATATAACACGAGCCATCAAAACAGGTGTGGGTGAAACCGTCAAGGAAGGCGAAGAGATTGTAAGCCTCATGCCGGCCAACTACGAGCTGGCAGTGGAGTTGATGGTAAAACCAATTGACTATCCTCTCTTGTCAAAAGGACAGAAAGTGCGTTTCATTTTCGACGGTTGGCCGGCTTTTGTATTCAGCGGTTGGCCGGGTGCTTCTGCCGGAACCTACGGAGGTGTTGTTGTCGCAATCGACAATTTCACCAACAACCAGGGTGAATATCGCATCCTGGTAGCCCCCGACCCCGAAGATGTATCCTGGCCGTCGGGCATTCGTGTGGGTGCAGGCGCTCGTGGTATGGCCTTGCTGAAAGACGTGCCGCTCGGTTATGAGTTGTGGCGCCAGTTCAACGGATTCCCCCCCAACTATTACAAAGCTGATGACGTCGAGAAACCGAAATAACCACTGTGGTAAAACCAAATTGATTGCCCTCTTGGTGTCGGCCTCTTTCACGTGGCATGCCCACGCACAACAGCAAGAGGTACTCACGTTCGAGAAATTCAAGAATATGCTCAATAATCACCCTGCACTTCGCATGGCCGACTTGAGCGTAGAAAAAGGACAACAAGAACTAACAAAGGCAAAAGGCGCCTTCGACCCGAAGATTTCTGCCACACACCAAAACAAATTCTTCAAGTCCACTGAATACTACAACCAAACGTATGTTGGTGTGGATGTGCCCCTTCGTGCACCACTTATTCTAAAATCGAGCTTCGAAAATGCCAACGGCACATACGTTAGCCTGGATGAAACAACACCCAACGGAGGGCTGCTTAATGCCGGTATTGCAGTGCCTTTAGGTCAGGGGTTGATAACGGATAAGAGCCGAACGGAAATGCGCCAGGCTCAAGCGTATCAACGCTATTCTGTTATCGAGCAAAATCGGTTGACACAGGAATTGCGCTACGATGCGTACAAACAATACTGGGAATGGTGGATGACCAGAAAAGTACTCGACATCCACCGAGAATGGGTTTCCATTGCCGAGCAACGATTGACAGACACCAAAAATCGCTTTCTGGCGGGCGATATCGCTTCAATCGACACACTCGAAACAGCCATACAGGTTCAGAACAGAAAACAAAAGTATCAATCAGCCGAGGCCAAGTGGGCTAAAGAATCTTTCGACTTGACATCACACCTATGGGAGGAAAATGAACAGAATTTCATTCCCTTAGAATCAATCAAAAACACAGTACCTCAAAAGGAAATCTTATTCGATGAGGCGTTGATTAATACAAATGTTCTCACCGACAGAACCAACAGCTTGGCCTCAACCAATCCGCAGCTTCTGAAATTTACGCCAATGCTAGAGCAACTCCGCGCAGAAGAGCGTTGGAAGAAAGAGTTGATGAAGCCTGTTGTGAACCTTCAATACAACGCACTAAGTGAAGCTACAGAACCCGCTAGCGACATATTAATGCTGAATAACTACAAGTGGGGCGCACAAATTTCCTGGCCTATTCTGATGCGTAAAGCAAAAGGGGAGCTGGGAATTACGCGCATCAAAATCGAAGAACTCGAATTGGAAGCCTTGCAGAAAACAACGGTAATTCGAAATAAAGCTCTCGCGGCTATTCGTCAACTTGAACTTCTGCGACTTCAGCTCACAAACGTATCAAGCAACATAAGCAACATGCAACGCCTACTCGATGCGGAGCGAGAAAAATTCAACTCGGGTGAAAGCAGTGTGTTTCTAATCAACACACGCGAACAACAACTATTCGATTTGCGTGTGCAAGAAGCTGAAATTTCCACACAACTCAAAATACAAGAAATTGAAATCCTCTATTTACTAGGAACGTTGTAAAAAAAGAAAAGGGCCACTGAGCGGCCCTTTTCAATTTCATTCATTTCATTTTCAATTTCCGGTTACCACTACTCGCTCTGTAATAGCAGTTCCGTTGACATTTCCGTTGATGAAATAGATACCTGCACTCAACCCACCGATTTCATATCGGAAATTGTTCGCTGCATTCAATTTCACCAATTCTATAACTTGACCAAGACTATTCATTAAATAGTAATCACCCGCTTCATTGGCTCGAATCACGAAAGATCCGTTGCTTGGATTCGGGTAGGCTTCCAATTCTGCCGTACGTGACAAATCTGAACCTCCATTTTCAACACATGTTATTACAGTCACAGACTTGCTGGTCGCGCTTGATTGTCCACAGGCATTTACATTGCGCACCGATACAGTTCCTGACTGTGATCCCCAGTTACAAGTTATACTGTTTGTTCCTTGTCCTCCTGTAATTGTAACCCCTGCAGGCACCGACCACGATTGAGTAACTCCGGCTACTGCCGTTGTTGAGTAGGCTGCCCCCACTAGATTAGCACAAAGAGAGGAGGTGCCGACAATAGTTGCTGGAGTTGAAGGCAAACGAGTAAGTGAAGCACTTCGTAGCGAACTACCTCCGCAACTGTTATACGCACGCACACTCAAAGTACCTGTAGTGAATGTGCTTGGAATATTCATCACGATAGAGTTGCCATTGTTGGTTGCAATGGTGCAGCCGGTTGGAACCGTCCACACGTAGCTTGTTGCTCCGCTCACAGCCGAAACAGAATATGTAAACTGACCACCACCACACAAGTTAGTTGTTTGTCCAACCATGCCCGAAGGTGTTGCAGGATTCTTACTCAAGCCTAGTGTGCGTGCTGCACTTTGTCCACAGCTGCTAACCGCACGAACCGACAAGGTACCGGTTGTGAATGCCGCTGCTGCGCTTAGGGTAATTGAATTCGTTCCCTGACCTGAGAGGATGGTTGTGTTTGTTGCTGCTGTCCACAAATAACTCGTAGCTCCTGGAACTGCTGCTATGGAATAGGTTAAGGCTGATCCTGGACAAACATTGTTAGATGCGCCGCTAATCGTACCGGGTGTGCCTGGTATGTTGTAAACTGTTGACGTGCGCGCTGCGCTCAATCCAAAACAGCTCTGAGCTCGAACACTAACCGTTCCGTTTGCACCAAAGGTTGAAGAAAAGTAAATAGTTACCGTTTGCGTGCCTTGGCCCGAAGTAATTGCTGCATTGGTTGGCGCTGTCCACTGGTAGCCGGAAGCGGCAGTCACTGCTGAGCAGGTATACGTTTGTGTGCTGCCTGGGCAAATATCCATCGTCGGTCCACTTAATGTGGAAGGGGATACCGGTACTGTTGTGTGAGCATAAACAGCGCGACTAAAAGATGCACTCGTGCCACATGCACCAACTGCGCGTACTGTCAGGTTGGCTGTGTTGTAGGTAGCACTGAAGCTCAACGTGATGCTGTTGGTAGTTGAACTACCCGTAGCACCGGTTGGCAGCGTCCATAGGTAAGATGTTGCGCCTGCTATTGCGGGCGTAGTAAATACATTTCCGCTAGAACTGCGGCAAACACCGTAAGGACCCGCAATCGATGTTGGAGCAATCGGCGCGCCTCCTGTTCCGTTGGTAACGGACACTGAAGTGGTTGCAGTACAACCATAGAAATCAGTTACAGTAACAGTGTAAGTGCCGGCAGACAAATTGGCCAAATCCTCGCTTGTAGCGCCATTACTCCAGATGTAAGAATAAGGAGCAACACCGTTCGATACAGTCAAATTAATTGAACCATTCGCTATCGCAGCGCATGAAGTACTTGCTGGCACTGCACCAAGAGTAACATTGCAGCAGCCTTCGTTCACTACACCCGAACAGTTGTCATCGGTGAAGTTCGAACACACTTCAGATGCCTCCGGATTGATGCTGCTATTATTGTCGTTGCAGTCACCACCACATGAAGTAAATCCGTCACCGTCGGCGTCAAACCCTTCATCTATTCCACCTGCACAGTTATCATCAATTCCGTTGCAAATTTCTGACGCATTCGGACGAACTGCATTGTTGTTGTCGTTGCAATCGCCACCGCAAGTTGTGTATCCATCGTTGTCGGCATCGAAACCTTCGTCGATGCTGCCATCACAATCATCATCGATTGTGTTGCAAGCCTCCTGAGCATTCGGACGAACTGCGTTGTTGTTGTCGTTACAGTCACCACCGCAAGAGGTGTAGCCATCATTGTCGGCATCATACCCTTCGTCAATGATGTTATCACAATCTTCATCAGCACCGTTGCAGATTTCGAATGCACCCGGATGAACGATTGAACTGTTATCGTTGCAATCGCCTTCGCAAGTTGTGTATCCATCGTTGTCGACGTCAAAACCTTCATCAATACCTGCTGAACAGTTGTCGTCGATGTTGTTGCAAACTTCGGTTGCACCCGGACGAACTGCTGCTGAGTTGTCATTACAGTCACCTGCAACACCTATATAACCTGCCGGAGCAGTGCAGCCGGAAGCAGTAAGGCTAGGGTTACCATATCCATCTCCATCGGCATCGCGATACCAGGTAGCGCTGCTGCCTACAGTAATGTAGTTTGTTCTCACCTCAGCATCGCTGAAGCTAGCGTTCGATGCCGTGAGTGTAACACTGTATGTTCCTGGCGTGTTGTACTGAACAACTGGGTTGGCCGCGCTGCTTGTGGCAGGTGTACCACCAGGGAATGACCAGCTGTACGTGGTTGCTCCAACAGAAGTATTGGTATATGTAACCGATGAAGCCTGGCAAACCGCAGTAGCTGAAGCTGTGAAGTTCGCAACGACATTAGCCGCTGTTCCAACACAGTTTCCAATAGTACCCAATACGTTGTGGTTAAAGTCATTGAGGACATCTATGATGTTGCTAATGCAAACAGAGCTTGAAGTAAGCGAAGAGTAGGTCACACGCAGAATCGCTGTTGATGCTGTGTACGTTGGAACCTTCGTGTTGCCTTCACTGGTAACTGCAACGGTGTTGCCATCAAAGTGAATGTGCGCACCCCAAGTAGCGGTAGGCAACAAGTTCTGAACGCCCGTAATAACCGCACCGCTTATATCCAATTGCATTGCCCACAATTCATTTTGTGGGTTGCTAACTACGATGTCGAAAGTAGAGTTCGTAGTGTTCAAGTTGGCAAGACCGATTGTAACGGTCTCCGGATCTTGAATTTCAGGGTCCCAGCCACATGATTCATACTGCAATGGCGGAACGCCGGCGTCTTGTTGCTGGTGTATACACTGGCCGAGGTATGACGCGTCTGCAATTGTTATTTCTCCATCTGCATTTAAATCTGTACAAGCACTCACCGCTACACCGCCATTTACAGCGGCTTCACCATACAAGTGCTCATCTTGAGGTGTGAGGTAACCATCGTTGTTCACATCACCACTCAACACTGTTCCCGGGCAGTTTCCTGCGCAGTCTGTTTGAGCATCGCCAAATGGGATTCCCAAACAGTCTTCCACCGCAGGGCAAGTAGCAATGTTCTTGGTGAAGTTGATGATGTTATTGTTCGCATCGCGACCGAATGAAATACACACTTGAGCGTAGTTGTTGTCATAACGCAACTCGTAGCGACCGTTCTGATCGGGGCTCTGATCCCAGTTGGTGCGAATAACCAAGTAATAAGTGCCGGCCGGAACACCTGTAACATCGATCCACTGACAAGTCAAACTTGAAGAGTAGATGTCGGCACAACCCGCGGTGATACCCATGTTACCACAAGAGTACTGAGCTGCAATACCCGCCGGA
>CAMAYP010000075.1 GCA_945862415.1 Chryseobacterium gleum
GCCAGAAATTCGCGATGATATGGATAGTCGGAAAAACAGAGAATCGGGTTTCAAACGAACAATCAGCAAGAAAGGAGACCGAAAGAAAAGTTCTTGATTTTTTATTGTAATTGTTGGTAAACAGCCGTCTTAAAAGTCGTTTCCAAGTGGATTTGTGCTGCAAATTCGCGCACAAACTCAAGGAAACAACATGAAGCGTATTGAAAATTATGTGCAGGGCAATTGGGCATTCGGTTCTGGCAACGAAAAGCAGTTAATGAATGCGATTACAGGTGAGGTGGTTGGTGTGGCTACTGCACAAGGACTTCATTTTGGTGATGTGCTTCAATACGGAAGAACCGTAGGTGGCTCGGTACTGCGCAAAATGACTTTTCATGAGCGCGGCAGAATGCTCAAGGCGTTGGCTATGTTTCTCAATGAGCGAAAGGCTGCCTACTATGAGTTGAGCTATGCAACTGGTGCGACTAAAATCGACAGTTGGATTGATGTAGATGGCGGAATAGGCAATTTGTTCGCATATGCTTCACTGCGTAAGCAGTTCCCGAATGAGCGTTATTACGTAGATGGCGACACAGCGAAGTTGTCGAAACAGGGCACCTTCATAGGGCATCACATCATGGTGCCACGCGAAGGAGTTGCCATTCATATCAATGCATTCAACTTTCCCATTTGGGGAATGTTAGAAAAGATAGCCGTCAATTTGCTGGCTGGTATGCCGGCCGTTGTGAAACCGGCAACTATAACGTCCTACTTGACGGAGATAGTAGTTCGCGACATTGTTGCGTCGGGCATTCTTCCCGAAGGATCACTCCAGCTTATATGCGGAAATGCCGAAGGACTTCTCGATCATGTGATGTCACAAGACATTGTAACGTTCACCGGAAGTGCTACAACGGGTCGCAAACTGAAATCGCATCCGCGTATTATCGAAGAGTCGGTTCATTTCAATATGGAAGCCGATTCGCTCAATGCAGCCGTATTGGGAAAAGATGCGGCTCCGGGAACCGAAGAGTTCGATTTATTCATCAAAGAGGTTCGTAAAGAAGTGACCGTGAAGTGCGGACAGAAGTGCACAGCCATTCGAAGAGTAATTGTGCCCGAAGCCTATCTGGAAGATGTGCAAATTGCTTTGGGCAAGGCTTTCGCCAAAACAGCTGTAGGCAACCCGCGCAATGAAGCTGTGCGCATGGGATCGCTTGCTGCGCAATCGCAGCGCGTTGACGTGCTCGAAAAACTTGCCTTATTGCGCCAAGATTCTGAATTGGTATATGGCGATCCATCGAAAGTTGATGTAATAGATGCCAACTATGAGCAAGGTGCATTTCTGTCGCCCATGCTGCTCGTCAACAATGATCCATTCCACAAAACTGCTACGCATGAAATAGAAGCATTCGGCCCGATTACTACGCTGATGCCCTACGATACACTCGAAGATGCAGTGGCATTGACGAAAATGGGTAAGGGTTCGTTGGTATGCAGTATAACCACGCACGATAACCGCATAGCCCGCGATTTTGTATTGGACAGTGCCTCGCATCACGGACGCATATTGGTGTTGAATCGTGAGAGTGCGCCTGAAAGTACAGGGCACGGATCGCCTATGCCTTTGCTTGTGCACGGAGGACCGGGCCGAGCGGGCGGTGGAGAAGAGATGGGAGGCAAGCGTGGCGTGATGCACTATTTGCAGCGCACCGCTATTCAAGGGTCGCCCTCAACATTGACGGCCATTACACACGTCTATCAATACGGAGCTCACCAACCCGAGGCCGAACCGCATTTGTTCCGACAGTATTTTGAAGACCTGCAAATTGGTCACACAGTCTTTACTCACAAGCATACCGTAACAGAAGCTGATATTGTGAATTTCGCCAACGTGAGTGGCGATAATTTTTATGCGCACATGGATGCTACTTCACTCGATGGAACCATCTTCGAGCGCAGAGTGGCTCACGGCTACTTCGTATTGTCGAAAGCCGCTGGTTTGTTTGTTGATCCTAAAAAAGGTCCGGTGTTGCTCAACTATGGCTTGGAAGAGGCACGCTTTACCAAGCCGGTATATCCGGGAATGACCTTGGGAGTTCGCTTTACGGTAAAGGAAAAGGTGGATCAAGAAAAGCGCACGCCCGAGGATATCGCGAAGGGCATCGTGAAGTTTCTGGTTGACGTGTATGATGAAACCGGAGAAACAGTGGCGCTTGCCACGATTCTTACCATGGTTAAGAAGCGAATCCAGGAATAAATGCGCAGAACAATAGGTGTCATATGTTTCGTGTTGTTGGCTGGCATAGGTGTATCGCAGCAGCGATTGGATTCGCTTTTTTACAGAAGCGACCTCATTGCTGATTTGGAAAACCTGAAGCAAGAGTTGCTCAAGAGCCATCCCAATCCGTTCGAGTTTTGCGATGAGAAGTATTTCAATAAGGTATACGAAGCGAGCACCTATGCTATTGATGAACGAACGACGCTTGCAGAGTATAGTTTGATAGTTGCTAACCTGCTCAACACGCTGCGCGACTCACATACGGCAATAGACTATGGGCAATTGCAAGATCTGCAGTTGGCCAATAACGGATATTATATGCCGTTGGTGATAGAGCGCATTCCTGACGAACGCGTTCGGTTACTAATCAAGAAGGACTGGGAAAATCGAATCACACCCGGCAGCGAACTCATTTCGGTGAATGGTGTCAATCGTGAGGTTTTATTCAAAAGAGCCATGGATTATGCCTGTATCGAAGGGGATGCCGATGAGGCTAAAAAGTCGGTGGCAACTTCAATTCTCATGATTAGTTCAGGGCTGTCGAATCCATTTTCGGAGGTCAACCAAGTTCGTGTCGTTGATTTTGTCTCTGGAGATACGGTAGAGGTGGAGCTCAAAGGATACAGACGCAAGGAGTTTTATCGCGAGCGGTTTAGTCGCGAAGTAGCAGAGCATCCGTACCCGGTGGAACTTGATATTGATGATCAACACAACTTGGCTGTTTTGAAGGTGTCAACCTTCGCACCTGCAGGTTCGAAGAAATATAAAAAACGAATTGCAGAGTGTTTTCAGCAAGTACTGGAGGGGAACTATGGAAACCTCGTTATCGACTTAAGGAACAACGGAGGAGGAAGCAGCGCTATGGTAGAATATCTCTACTCCTTTATCGACACAACCGGCTATAATACACCAAGCAATGTAATAGGTCGGAACAGTGAATTGGCTTCTTCGCGTTCGCGTTTCATGTATTCCGCATTGGGTGATTTGATTTCGTTTTTGTTTTTCGCGCGCAACGAAGACGTACAGAGTTTTCGTCATTTCGCTGAATTACCGCTGGGAGCTATGGATACCGTCTTTTTTAAAATGCCCACCCAACAGTCGAATGCTAAGGTATACAAGGGTCGCTGCTTTGTGCTCATCAATGGATTGACCGCATCGGCTTCGGTCGATTTCACCAATGCATTCAAACAACGCAAACGAGGTGCTATTGTGGGTCAGCAATGCCTTGGCCCGGTAACAGGCACCTGGGGTAACCCGGCGCTCTATATATTGCCCAGATCGGGACTTCGTGTTTCGATTGCTACCATTCGCTACAATTACGATGATACGTTTCGGTATGAGCGCAATGCGATAATGCCCGATCATTGGGTGGATTGCACCCCGGAGGATTTGAATCGAATGACAGATTCTCAGCTTGAGTTTGTCATCAATTTATTAAAGCAAAAACGATGAGGAAAGTTGGTCTTGTTTGGACAGTCTTGTTTTGTTGGTTGAGCGTTTCAGCTCAGGAAGTAAATGAAACGGCTGCGGCCGATTTGCGCGCGTTGGCGTTGGCTATTGATCTACCGCACGCCGCTGCGGTTGATGAGCTTATGAGTATGAATGACTCTATGCTTTTCAATAAAAAGAAATGGCAGATTCGATACGATAGTCTGTTCAAGGACACGCTTGCTATGGAGCCTGCTGAACGAGCACTCGTAAGGTTGGATGACGCGTTGCATCGATATGTTACCTTGCCCTCGGCTGCCCAATATGGCTTGCTAAAAACGCAGTTCAATGCATTGGATGTGCCCTACCCGAATGCCGAGGCATACATGGTTGAATTGCGTTCGATCGTTCTGGAAATTGCAGTAGAGCAGAGTGATTTTCAGTTGGCCTATTCCATTCAAAACAGATTGCACGCGCAGCACTTTAGCGATTGGAAGGCTTCCGATGTTCGTTTGGCGGCTCGGTATGATAGTTTGCAGTCGGTATACAAAGAGACGGAGCAGCGAGATGAACGTGCGTTAAAACACATGAGCGATACCGCAATGCTATGGCATCTCATTGCCATGGGCGCAATACTTGTTTTGCTTGTATTTGGCGTGTTGTTCTTTGTGAGCAGCAATAAGTGGAAAAAGCAGCGCACACATTTAGCTGCAAAGGCCAGCGATACGAGTGAACGAGAAGCGCTGGTCAACAAGCTTGAAGAAGCCCGACGCGAAATTCAAGAGATGCAATTGGTGGCTAAGAAAAAGCTAGATGTACCTGTTCCCGTTCCCGTTCAAGAAATTGCAGCGGTGCCGCCTACTGCAACATTGAATGCAACGGAGATTTCCGATTGGAACGACCAGGTTCAACAGGCACTGGCTAAAATAAAATCGCATTGTGAGGCCGGAAAGAATTCCATGAGCGTGCCTACCTATATGTCGATTATAAATGACACAACCCGATTGAGTGCTCAGGTGAGCAAAAAATCGGAACAATGGATAGCTTTGCTAAGCGCAAAATGATTGGACACCTCTATGAAGAATCAACTACGAAACATACCTATAGTGGCAATGCTCCTGCTGGCTGCCGTGCAGTTACATTCTCAGTCTTTGGGACGAATGCAAGTGCTGAATTCGGGTCGTCTTTTTCAATACGACGAAGACGAAGAGACTGAAGAGGACAGCATTCATGGGTTGAGCATAGGCCTCAATTTGGGCACTTATTTCGCCAATGGGAAGACAGCGGCAGTTTATAATGGGGGAGGTCCTTTCTCAGGTTTTATAAACGATGCAGCAATGATTCGCTGGTATTCGATACCCGAGAGAATAGGGATGGATGGCGCATTTCAGAATGATCCCAACACAGTTAATGTCATAAAGGATTTCTACAACACGCAGAATTATGGTTTCAACTCGGATTATGCGTCTAGCAATATGCGTTACAACCCCGCCATGTATGTGGGATTAAATCTGAAGTGGAATTTTAACCGATATGCTGCCATCATAATGAATATGAACGCCATGAAATTGAAGGCGGTCGGACAGTTTACAATGCAGGTTACGCCTTCTTCCCAAAATAATCAATTCAATTCGGGCACGCAGTTACTTTCGGTAGCCGGCGAAGAGCAGCGCTTCAACTTGAATCTCGGTTACCGCCAGGGTTGGATGATGGGCGATATGTCGAATTTTTTTGTGCAAGTTGGCGGAAGCATGCTCGGCACGAAATGGATGGAAAATTACGCGCTGGTTGCCGATAGGCAGTTTGATTTGATCACGCAAGGTTTTGTTGCGGGGCAGCAATCGCTTCCCACCACACCCAACACGGGGGTTGGTTTTGGAGCGTATATCGAAACCGGAATTGAGTTTTGGATTGGCAAGTACTCGTTCGACTTGGGAGTAGGTTTTTCGCGCGACAAGGTTATCATTTATACCTTGGAAGAAAACGTAACCAACAAGTGGATACAGGCTACTTTCAATATCTAGTGTCTTACTCGGCAGAGTAGATCATTTCGCCGCTGAGCTTTCCGAGCGTAACCGTTGAGATGCTATTAATAGCATTGGGGCTCCAAGGGCGCGAAACCTTGAGGTAGTTTTCACTGAATCCATGCATGAGTCCCTCATCTTCCGAAGCTTCCCAAAGAATGGACTGCGCACTACCAGCAAAAGGCTCATAAAAGGCACGTTTCTTTTTGTCGGAAAGCATTCTCAATTCGAGTGTTCGGCGATGTCTTTTTTCCATCGGAACAACGTCGGCAATACGCAACGCGGTGGTGTTGTCGCGTTCGCTGTAGGTAAACACGTGTAGATATGCTAAAGGCAGCGAGAGCAAAAAGTTTCTGGTTTGTTCAAAACGTTCATCCGTTTCCCCGGGGAAACCGGTTATTACATCCACGCCGATGCAAGCATCGGGCATGGCGGCAAGTATGCGTTCAACTCGCTCGCGGTAGAGGTCGGTGCGGTAACGGCGTCGCATGGCGCGTAGAATTTCGTCGGAGCCGCTTTGCAGCGGAATGTGGAAGTGCGGCATAAACTTGTCGGATTTTGCCACAAAGTCGATTATCTCGTTGGAAAGCAGGTTCGGTTCAATCGACGAAATTCGAAAGCGTTCAACTCCTTCGAGTTGGTCAAGTTTTTCGATCAGTGAAAGCAGACTGGCGCCGTGTTGCGTTCCGTAATCACCGATGTTCACTCCGGTTAAGACAATTTCGCGTGCACCTGCTTCAACGGCACGTTTGGCTTGTTCAATCGTTTGCTCCATGGGAGCGCTTCTGCTTCTTCCACGAGCAAGAGGTATGGTACAAAAAGCACAGAAGTAATTGCACCCGTCTTGTACTTTTAGAAACGTGCGCGTTCGATCACCGGCTGAAAAGGAAGGAATGAAGTCTTTTACATCCTTGATTTCACCCACCGCTATGGAAGGCTCGCTATCGTGTTGCTTTTTTTGAACATGCTCTAGCAGGTTAAACTTTTCGCCGGCACCTAAAACCAGATCAACTCCCGGTATGGCTGCAATTTCTTGCGGCTTTAATTGAGCGTAGCAGCCAACCACAGCAACAAACACGTGAGGATTAGAGCGGGTGGCACGGCTCACAATATTGCGGCACTTTTTATCGGCTTGCTCCGTAACACTGCAGGTATTGATGACTAAAACATCGGGAGCATCTTCCATTTCAACCCGCGAATAGCCGGCCTCAGCAAACTGACGTGCGAGGGTGGAAGACTCTGAAAAGTTCAGTTTACAACCAAGGGTATGGAAAGCGATGCGTCCTTGATTTGACATGGTAAAAACGTGATGAAATGTTTTTATTAATTAAGTGTGGATATACAAATCTGCTTTTATTTTTACCGCAATCTTGCAAGTATTGAATAATGAGCAAATTTAAGCTGATCTTGTTTCTAACAGGCCTTTTGCCTGCTATTTCATGGGCCCAGGGGCCATGTGAGTTTGATGTCGAATTGCCCTCGTTTTACATATGCATTGGCGAGAACGGTTTTTACCTGCCAATTCTCGATCAACCAACCGGGACGTACTCCGGTGAGTTTGTGACTTCCGATGGATTTTACAACGGCGCTGCAGCAGGTGAAGGTCCACATTATGTAATCTACACCGCAAACCCCAGTGTCTGCATTGGCTCCGATACGGTCGATTTCTATTTGCTCGAGCCGACTGCATTGGAGGTGGAAGGTGTTACAAGTATTTGCTCCGGCGATTCAACCTTGTTGGCTGCACCCAATGCAGGTGAGTACGATTGGGGTACAGGCGATCGCATCAATTCGTTTATGTTTTCGCCCGATTCCACAACAACCTATTTGATAGCGGGCACTGACAACAACGGTTGCGTTGTGCAGCAAGAGCTGACTATTACTGTGTTTCAATATGGAAGCGGTCTTGGTATTACGGGGCCGTCTTATGTGTGTTATGGCGACACGGCAACCTTTGAAGTGGAGGGCACAACAAGTGTATTGTGGAACGATGGATCAACCAATCCCATCATCGAATTTGCAGCATTCCAGGATACCACTATTTCGGTTTACGTAGATGAAAACCCCGCCTGCGATACTACGCTTGAACTTTCCGTAGATGTTGGCGAGGAAATCCGCTACGAGTACGAGGCAACCAATAACCTCTGTTACGGTGAATTATTTCAGATTTTCATTACCGGCGGTAATGCTGCTTACTACAAGTTTGCAGGTCAAAACTTTACGGATTATGCCGAGTTTTTTTTGGAAGATGATACCACGCTGATTCTTGAGATTTATAACGACTCGGGTTGCTTCGTAGAGAGATCCTTGCAGTTTCAGGTAAACGAATATCCCGTATTGGATATTTCTGCTCCCGAGCAGGTGTGTTCGGAGAATCCGCTGGAAATAATCGTTACCGGCGCGCCTCAAATTGAGTGGATTGACCTCAACAGCGGAGAGCTTGTTGCGCTCACAGGAGAGAATACCTACAGCACTATCGCATCCGATTCCATTCGTTTCCAGGTTACGGGTGTCAGTGAGTTTAATTGCATAACTACAAACCTCATCGAAGTGCCGGTTTATCCCACTCCCGATGTGCGCATTGATTCACTCACTCCTTTCTGTATTGATCGCAATGCTTCGGTTGTCGTTTCGGGTGCCGATTTCTATGTGTGGAATGGCTTGAATACAACCCCGATACTCACATTTCCTGCAGTGAGTGATACGGTGTTTATTGTTTTGGGCTCGACAGTGTATGGTTGTTTTACTTACGATACCTTGGCCATTACAGTGCACCCGAATCCGGAGATTTCGCTTACCGGAGAAAACGACATTTGTGAATTGGATACTGCTACGCTGGTTGGTTCGGGGGCCTATCAATACTTCTGGGAAGGAGTATTGGGAACCGATACCCTCGATGCCACACCCTCGGCCGATTCGCTCTTCACTTTGATTGGAAAGAACATTTTCGGTTGCCCAGATACTGCCACCTATTTTGTAGATGTCGATCCGGCACCCATTATCACATTTGTGGGCGATCCCGAAATTTGTGTGGGCGACTCGGTGTCGCTTCAGTTAATTACTGACGCATTCACTTTTCAATGGCTGGGTGGTTCTATACAGACAATCATACCTGTTGATCCTGTCGACGATACCACCTACACGGTAACTGCTATTGGGGCAAATACGTGTCCTCGAACGTCGTCGTTTGCAGTGATTGTTCATGATTATCCCATCTTAACTGTAAGCGGAGTTACTACAGTTTGCTTTGGAGATACACTCACGCTGGTAGGTTTCGGTGCCGATGCATTTGCTTGGAACAATGGCCTAACGGGCGACACGATTCGTTATGTGCCTGTGGCATCGGGAGTGCTCCGCGTGGAAGGCAACAGCAATGATTGTGTCACGCAGGAAATACTGAATATTACAGTGAACGAGTCACCCTCAGTTCAGTTTGCATTTACTGCAGACAGCTTGTGCACGAGTGGTGCGGGGGCATCTTGGGTGGCCAGTCCCGGGGGCGGTGAATTGAGCGGCGATGGTGTCGTGAATAACTGGTTTGAATTGAACTCAGCAATCAACGGAGTTAACACAGTGAGTTATACCTTCATTAATGAGTTCAACTGCTCATCGAGCGTTACAGATCAAATTGTCGTGGAGACCTGCCTTGGCCTTGAGGAAGAAGTTGCATCAATGTCGATCTATCCCAACCCTTGCATTGAAATGTTGGCTTTGACAGTTGGAGGGCAAGCTACAGAATGCACTATTTATAGCGCAATGGGTCAGCTTGTATGGAGCGGAAAAGCAGCAGGAACAACAACCATCGAAACGCTGTCGTGGGCGCCTGGCACCTATGTCTTGAACTTAGGAAATGGCACAACACGAAGAATAGTCAAACTCTGAGATTAGGCTTGAGGCTTAAACCATTTGAGCGATTGGCTCAGTTTGCTTTTGAGGTTTTTCCTGTCAACGATGTAATCCAAAAATCCGTGTTCCATTACGAACTCAGCGCTTTGGAATCCTCCTGGTAAGTCTTTGCCAATCGTTTCTTTCACCACCCTTGGTCCTGCAAAGCCTATGAGTGCTTTGGGTTCTGCGATGTTTATGTCGCCTAGCATTGCGAAAGATGCCGTAACACCACCTGTAGTAGGGTCGGTTAGAAATGAAACGTAGGGGAGTTTAGCGTCGGATAGTTGGGTGAGCTTAGCGGAAGTTTTAGCCATTTGCATCAATGAAAGGCCTGCTTCCATCATACGTGCACCACCCGACTTGGAAATACAGATGAAAGGGCATTTATGTTGAATGGCTTCATCGACACCGATAGCGAATTTTTCGCCCACTACCGATCCCATAGAACCGCCAATGAACCCGAAGTCCATGCAAGCAATAACGGCTTCCTCACCATTGATCTTACCTCTGCCAACGCGCAGTGCGTCTTTTAATCCCGTTTTTGCAATGGTGGTCTTGATGCGGTCTCTGTACGATTTTGTGTCTCGAAACTCCAGCGGGTCTGCGCTGGTCATGTGCGCAGCAACCTCTGCAAATTCGTTTTCATCGAATAGGATGCTGAAATACTGCAGCGAGTTGATTTTCTCGTGATACTCGCATTTAACGCAAACCCAATTGTTCTCCGCATGCTCTTCGCTGGTAAGCACGCCTCGGCACTCAGGACATTTGTACCAAAGGCCTTCAGGAATATCCTTCTTTTCCTTGTACTTGGTAGTAATTCCCTGCATTTTTCGTGTAAACCAGCTCATAATTCAGCAATTATTTGAGTGCAAATATGAATGAAAAAAAGACATTATCGGAGCAAATAGATAACACCTGTGCGAACCTCCATGTTGCCTTCGAAGGGTGTCACTTCAATGCGGTAGTTGTAGGTGTCATCGCCTGCACCTGTTGTAGGAAGCCACCGAGCTTCCATTTCAGTTGAGTGAAAAATTGCATCGCCAAAGCGATTGTAGACGGTGAGATCGATTTCTTTCACGTTGTATCCGCTCACACTCCAACCCTCGTTAAAGGTATCTTCGTTGGGAGTGCACCCCGAGGGTATGAAGATCTCCCAGCTGCATGGGAAGTTGGTAATCTGAATTTCATCGGACGACATTCCGCATTGGTTGGTCGCTTCGACCCGATAGAGTCCGCTGCCTGATGTGAGTATAGCCGCGGTTGTATCGCCTGTGGACCAAAGGTAGGAGGCTCCTATGTTCGATGCATTGAGTTCAATCGGATAATCCTCGCAAAAGGAAGTATCGGCGGCCAACAGCACATTTGGTAGCTCGAGTCCTGCAACTTGAATTGTGTCGCTGCTCACACAAGGCCCGTTGATTATTTCAATGGTATAGGTGCCGGCATTTGCAATGGTGATTTCAGAACTAAAAACACCGGCGCTCCAACTGCCGGCATAGGCAGAGGTGAGTACTGCAGTGGTGCCTTCGCAAAGTGTGGTGTCGGCATGCAATTGTGCCTCTTGCAACTCGAAGAGGGCCACTTGCAACGTGTCAGTCACATTGCAGTTTTCTGCGGAATAATTGAAAAAATAGGTTCCTGATTCAAGAATTGTCGCAGGATTATCCGATTGAAATCCGTTTCCTGTCCACTGTCCGCTGATGGCGGCCTCCACAACGAGTGGTTCCGTATTGCAATGGTTAACTTCATTGGGCAAATTGGTGGGAGGCATTGCAAACTCAAGAACGTGCACGGTATCGCTTTCAGAGCAAACTCCGGTATAAACAGTCACGTCGTAACTGCCTGATGTTGCCCAAAAGGAAGAGTCCGTTTCGCCCGTCGACCAGATTAAACTATCCCAGTTGCCCGGGCAAACAAGGAGGCTGCTGTCGTTGTGGCAAATGGTTGGATCGGCACCGAGTTCGAGCGAGTTCATCGACAAGACGAAAATGGTCACGGAATCAGAGGCAATACAACCCACACCGGCTGAATCGCGGGTAACCAACAACGAGTATTCCAGTGTGCTACCGGTTTGGTTGTCGATTTGGAAAAAGGGATTGCTTGAGTTCGCAGAGCTAAGCCCAATAGCGGGTGACCATGCGTAGGTGTAATCGTTAACAGCATCTACACCTAGTTCAATTGCATCGCGACTGCACAGTGTGGTGTCATTGCCCGCGAAGACAGGTTGTGAAAGCGTAATTGGCTCGCAAGCGGTGAGGCTGATATCATCGAGTCCGAAATCATTCCCTCCGGTTTGCGACTGAAAGTCCAAAATGCAGATATCGACCTGCGTGAGTGTGTCGCTAAACCAGGTGTTCGAAAACGACGACCAATTGCCGGATGCCAGCAAAGAGTCGGTTGCAATTGCTCCGTTGAAGGAGGGGCGTAAAACTGCCAACGGATGTGGGTTGTTGTTGTTAGCAACGTCGCGCGCCCAAAACGTAAATGTGTAGGTGGTTTGAGGCAAAACGGTCACGCTTTGGCACCACACTTCAGCACCTACTTGTCCGGGTGCATTCGCAATAAAGAAATCGCCTGTTGGCGGGTTGGTATGGTCCGTTCCGGCAAAGCCATTGTGAAACAAGGTTGCATTGTTACCGATTGCATAGGTGTTTTCAGGGCACAGGGTGCAGATGAAAGGAAAAAACGTGACGTATTCAAATGAACTAGTGAAGCCGGTGTTTCCATTTTCGAAGTCACCATTTACGACTCGGTCTTGGAGCGACTCACAGGCCTGGCACTGCGCCAGGGCCTGGGCGGCACAGCACAGCAGCGCGATGAAGTAAACCAACCGTTTATGCATCGTGCTCAGTAAGGGTTGGTTCACTGTGCAAATTGCTGTCAACCTGCCGCTTGTTTATTACGGGGTTGGCATACATCTGTAATAAAATTTCACGCGCAATGCTTTGGAAATTTTCAGAGGGAAGTCCAAGCTTTTTGCGTGAAAGTGATAGCTTGAACACATGTCCGCGTATATAGTTAACAAAGGCAATTCGCTGAATGTTCGAATAGTGGTCTTTGTATTCTCGCGACCCGTTCAATAAATCGTATGCAATAAAATTGTTGGGCCAGAGGTGATAGATTCGATGCATTTCCTCATCGATTGCCTCACTTAGAATTCGGAATTTTTCATTCTTGTTGGAAACAGTTCGCATTTTCACGTAAGCCACGTCCATTGGGTTTCCTACGCAAATGTTGACTCTTCCTTTGTGTCCGGTTAATCCGGTCAACATGGAAAGGAAGTCTTCACCGGGTTTCTTTTCATACTTGCCAAAGAGCTTTATGTGCATGAGCTCATTTGTTTTCATCAGATCGCACGGGTCGAACTCGTAGCTAACACACATGGGGCGCAGGTTGAGTTCGTAAAGCCCATCTTCAGGCGGTAGTTTGGAGTTCAGTGTAAACATTTTGAGCAAACCGGTCGCTGTGCGATCATCGCCGTCTTTGCTTCTGCCTTCGCGCTGTGCAATCCAAATAGAGGTGTTCTTCTCGGTGATGGTATGCCGGATGTAATTGCTCATGCGAATGGAATAGTAGAGCATCTCCTTCGCATTCACGTCGCGGCTCACAATGAAGTTCTTGTTGCTGCGTACAATGTCGCGCACCAACTGCAATTTCAGCAAATTGTCGCCAATAGCTATTTCGGTCGTGGGAATACCGCGTTCAATGAGGCTCACATTGAGCAGCGCACTATCGAGAATAATATCACGGTGGTTTGA
>CAMAYP010000076.1 GCA_945862415.1 Chryseobacterium gleum
CGCAGTGCACCGCAGTTGTTCCTTCCATTTCAATCGCCGATGCTCAAGTAGGAGAAACGTATTCATTCGCCATAGCGTTTACTGAAGTAGTTGATCCTTCATCATTCGCCAACGGCAGCCCACTATCGAATCCAGGATTCAACACAACATTTCAGTTCATTGATACAGCATGGGTGAATGCGACCACGATTGAATACCACTTCTCCATTGTCGACAACAATGAAGAAGTCACACTTACCACAGATGAACTCATTAGCGGAACAGACCTTGCCGGCAACGCTCTGCTAGGTTGCGCCATACAACAGGTGTATGAAGTGGACACTCGCAACCCGCTCACTGCGCAGCTCTTGGTAAGCCCTGACGTAATAGACAACACCAATTGCGAAGATGGAATGAGCATTACCGTGATTTACGATGAAACCATGGCTCCCTCTCCACTGCCCACCCTCGAGCTTTCGGCAGGATCTCCTCCCCTAACACCCGTGGATGATGGAAGCTGGAATAGTGATTTCACTGAGTTTACATTGAACTACACCTGCGACGGTTCTTACGAATCCATTACAGGCATTGACATTACCTTAGGATCAAATCCGACCGATGTTGTAGGTAATAGCTCGATGGACGCAACCTACAATGATGTTTTCTCAATTGATATAATAAACGGCTTACGTGAAGACGTTCTCGGAGGAATCAATCTGTATCCAAACCCAACGAATGGCAGCCGTCAAGTAGTTGTTGAAGCCAACGGAATCCCAATGTCGAGCATACACGTTTACGACGCTATGGGCCGAATGGTATGGAGTAATCGTCCGCACGGTCAAATTGCATTACTTCCTTCAGACACATGGAGAGCTGGATTATACTCCATCGTGATTCAAACAGTAGGACAACCGATTGTAAAATCCCTAGTAATCAACTCCAGAGATTAGTAAAAAAGAGAAATCAAGAAATATTTGAAAAAGCCGCCCCAACTTTACGGGCGGCTTTTTGTTTTACCGTTATGGCTAAAGAAACCATCGTTGTACCGAAATACCTGGCCCAGCGCATTGCTGAAGGCGAACACCAAATGCTCGACTTCAAATACGCTGTCAACGACGCTCGTAAAATTGCCATCACCCTCTGCGCCTTTGCCAATACAGACGGCGGCACCTTGCTCATTGGAGTAAAAGATAACGGTTCTATTGCAGGAGCGAAACTGCAGGAAGAGGAACATATGATTCAAGCAGCAGCCACCATGTATTCCAAGCCCCCTATTGAATACTCCACTCAAGGCTGGCGGGCCGGCGACCGTTACGTGCTGGAGGTAATTATACCTGCATCGCGCTATCGACCGCACCACGCCGTAAATGAACTGGATGAGTGGCGCGCCTATGTGCGCAGGCACGATCAGAACTTTCCTGCCCCGGGTGTTCTAATGCAGTATTGGAAGAGCGACCACACGCCCATTACAGAGAAGTACTTTCATACAGAAAAGGAAAAACGATTGTTCGAAGCGCTGTCACACCAAGAGGGATTTACCGTAAGCCAACTTACAAAGATGAGTAACATACCGCGACCAATTGTGACCACTTTGCTGGCTCGTTTCATGCGCTGGGAACTGGTTGCGATGGAATTTGATCAGAACATTGCACGCTTCCGATCAATAGAGTAATATTGAAGTATGAGTACAGAACGATTAAGCAGATTCGATAACATGCACATCCTTTTCTGGCTTATAAAGGATATGAGTTGGTGCTTAATGTCAAAAACCATTGGCACCCTCATGATAGCGCCAACAATCGCCGTTGCACTGATAATACTTGTCCGCTCGCGCGAGCACATGACATCGTTCGTTCACAATCTCGCCGTGCTCTTTTGGATTACAGCCAATTCACTTTGGATGGTTGGAGAAATGTATTGCCAAGATTGTACAAAGCCCTATGCCATTTGGCTTTTCAGCGCTGGCATGGGTGTGCTACTCGTCTACTACATCTATCTGCTGAAGAGCAGATTCATTCACTAGCACTTATTCCTTGATTACACGATGCACTGCAGTGGTTGCATTCGTGCGAACTACAACCGTATAGACGCCTGCTGTGTTTGGCATTTCAAGAGTAACTGTCTGCAGGTTCTGTGCATTGAGTCGAGAACATTCGTTACCCATCAAGTCAAAAACTACGACCTCTTCCATTCGGTCGGCAGTGCTGAGTGTAACTGAGCCCGACGTTGGATTCGGGAATAGACTAATCGCATTAGGCCTTGCGTTTTCGACTGAAACAACAGGAGGCACCATGCTCAAGCAAAGCTCGCCAGTGGTTAGGGAGACGTCAGGACTTCCGAAGCCGCTGTAATTAAATCCGTCGACCACCAAGTAGTAAGAGGTGTTTGCAGAAATAGGAGTTACGATTCCCGACCAGTAGTTGAATTGATCCGCATTGATATCCTCATTGCATGCAACCAATTCCAGCGTATCACATTCACCGCTATACAGCGCCATTTGAGTATCTGCGGAAAGAAAATTCAACGTTGAATCGCATGGTGCTGTGAAAATAGAGAGCGTGCCGTCGAAACCCTCAAAATAAAACCAGACAGTAGCGTCAACCTGAGGGGAACTACCATCGGCATTACCGGTCAAATCATCGAGCCAGCAGCCTGTCACCGTTGCAATATCCAAATCATTACCGGTAGCACCTACGTTTGAAAAAGGGAGCGTCAACACTTCACCTTGACCAAAAAAATCCTGAATATTCGTAGCAGATGAACAGATATCGTTGGCCGGCTGGGCCAATGAAACAAAGCTACACACCCATGCGCAGAAAAACAGAGAAATCAACTTCGATTTAAGCATAATCCGAAACACTGCATAAACTAGCAGCAGCATCGCAAATGTAAATCAACGGCGTGGAGGAAAACTATGGTTGCTCATGATAGTCGGGTAAATCTTCCGACGTCTTATCATTATCCACGCTCAACTCTTGCCCTTCTTCATTTTGCTTAAACAGCGACCAATCGTCGGTAGCAGTAGTTTCCAACCAAACCCTGCCCGATTTTCGAAAAACCTGAATGTTGAGTCCCAGGCGTTCCTGAAAAACCCCTTCCAATTCCTGCACCGTCATAGCAGTTGGAATCATGACGGTCGCTTCGGATAGTTTTGGGCTACATGAATCTATCGTGCGTTTCGAGTTCAGCATGTACTGCTTTTCCGTTGGCCTTCCCTTGTCGTGTGGGCGATTGAAAAACTCCAGTTTCAGAAATGGAAATTCTGCACTGAACGACCTCTGGACCAACTCCAGCGTATCATTATGGTGAATATGCATTTTCATAGTATCGAATTATTAGGTTATTTGTTAGCGGGGATCCGTGAGCACGATGAGAGGGACTTTCGAAGCAAACGCGATTTTCTTAGTCATTCGCTCGTTGAACATACGCCACAGTAGGTTGTGCTTCCTCGCAACCATTACCAGCAGAGAAGCCTTGTGTCTGCGCACCCATTCGAGCAATGCTTCTTCAACCATATTGGTTCGATAAGGTAAAAAATGTGTTTTCATTTCCACGCCACCGAACTGTTTATACAATGGTTTGAGCGTTGAGTCATCACCTTCGATGAAAGGCGTATCCATCACATTGATGAAATTCAATTTAGAGTCGTGCAGGGTAATAACATCCTTCAACATATTCAATCCTTTGCCGGCGGGAATGTGCTGCTGATCAAAAGCAAATGCGATTGATTTCCAATGCTTGTAACGGGCCTTCTCAGGAACTATAATAACCGGACAATTTACTGTGCCCGCCAAATCCGTGCTCGTGGATCCAAAGACCACCTGATTAAATTTTTCCGTTTGACCAATTCCGAGAACAACCGCCGCAACTTTTCCACCGGTTACGGCATCTCTTATAACATCAGGGCCAAAACCGATTTTCAATTTCGACTGAACACGCAATTCGCTACCAAACGTTTTACGCATCTTTTCCATGAGCCTATCCAATTGGAGTTGGTCTTCTTCCTTCCAATCGTCCATGGTTTTGCGCAAGTCAAAATACACATCGCTCACTACCGGGATATGTGTAGCGTGCACAACAAGCAAATCTGTTTTAAAATCGAGGGCCATTTCGGCAGCAAAACGAAGCGCATTCCAAGAAGTTGGAGTAAAGTCGGTGGCAGCAATAATTGTTTTCATGGTGGGTTAAATAATGCCGCAATATGTAAATGAAAAAGCGCGGCCATTTTGACCACGCTCAATCCAATACTTGATTCTTGTCAGCGCCAAGCGCTACTTTAGTTTCTCATTTTTTCCAATGCGGATATATTCACAACGGTAATGCTTGAGCCCGAAATCTCAATATGACCTTCCGCTCTAAAATCGCTGAGTGTGCGGATGAGTGACTCAGTAGCTGTGCCAACCATATTCGCCAAATCTTCGCGTGCAATAGCCATTGTAAAAGGCTTGTCGCTTTTTAAATTATGGTAGCGCGCACGAAGCTCCAGTAACGCCTCTGAAGTGCGCTTTCGCACACTGCTGTAAGCCAATGCAATCAACTTGTCGTGCTCGCTTTGCAAATTGCCGGTAAGCATTCGCACGAATTGCTGAGTCACCATGGGGTGTGTAAGCAGCTTGTAGAAATCCTCAACCGGAAAAATAGTTATTTCAGACTCCTCAATTGCTTCCGCACTCAAGGCGTGAAACTCATCCTCAAGCAAAGCCATATAACCAAAGAACTCGCCCGGCTGAAGCATTTTAATAATAAAGTCTTTGCCTAGTTCATGACTCTTATACAACTTTACTTTACCCGAATTCAACAAATACAAACCCTGGGGCGTATCGCCTTCAATGAAGATAACATCGCGCTTTTTTAGATGTTTGATTTGTTGACGGTTGGAAATTTTCGTGATATCCTCAATACCTTGTATGTTTCCAATAAGCTCTGTAACACCATCGCGCGTGGGCTGGATATCCTTGCGAATTGCCTCCATCTTACGCAAACGACTTTCAACAGCATTGAGCAATTCAATATCATCAAAAGGCTTAGTAATATAATCATCGGCCCCCATTTCCATGCCTTTTCGCACATCGGTGCGCTCTGCCTTGGCAGATAGAAAAATAAATGGTAAAGCCGATGTTTCAGGGTTCTTGTTCAACATATGCAATGTGCCATATCCATCGAGTACAGGCATCATGATATCGCATATTACCAGATCAGGCTTGCTGTTCACTGCCATTTCCACACCCAACTTTCCATTTTCGGCGCTCAACACTTGGTAACCCGCGAGCTCAAGAATCTCTGAGGCATTTTCGCGCACCTCAGTATTGTCTTCAATTAATAAGATTTTCTTCATATGACTTAGTTGGTTTTGGGTAAATAGATATAGAAAGTAGAGCCCACATTAAGCTCGCTTTTGCATGATATAGAACCTTGCATGAGTTCAAGGTACTTGGTCACAATGTTTAAACCTAAACCGGTTCCGGGAATAGCAACGGCATTTTCACCGCGGAAGAATCGACCAAACAGATTCTTCATATCCGCATCCGAAATACCGATACCCTGATCCTTCACAGCAACTACAATTTCTTCATCGCTCACACTCACCTGTACATCAATTACAGCCCCTTCAGGCGAAAATTTAATAGCGTTACTCAACAAATTAAATAACACATTTCGAAGTAACTGACGGTCAATCATCATCTCAAACGAGCCCTTATTGTACGTGATGGTTTGTCCGCTGCGCACAATAGAGTTAATATCCAAAACAACTTCCCTTATAAGATTAAACACATCGTGCAATGCTGGCTTCGCCGACATTTTTCCCTCCTCCAACTTACCCAATGAAAGAAAGTCGTTCAAAATCTCCGTCAATCCACTAACCGCATTCTTAATTTTTAGAATGTGCCTTTCTCTCTTCTCTTGTTCCTCGGCAGCAGCGTATTTCTGAATAAGCAACACGCTACTTAGAATGGTGCTCAGGGGAGTTCTAAACTCATGAGATGCAGTTGAAACAAAACGCGATTTCAACTCGTTCAATCCCTTTTCATTCTCCAGCGCTTGTGACAGTTCGTCGCGCGATACTTCGAGTTCATGCAAGGCCTCCTTCAACACCAATGTCCTTTCTGCCACTTTCTTTTCAAGCGATTCATTCAACGATTTCAACTCACTATTCATACGCTCGATGCGCGCCTGCTGCTCAAAACGGTCGGATATGTCGATTACAAATGCTATAACAAAAAGTGCATTATCTGAATTATAATAACTCAAGCTTATTTCAATGGGAAATTCCCTTCCCGATTTGTGTTTTCCATGAAGCGTCATGTTTTTTCCCATGGGTCTTCGCACGGGGTTCTTCATGTAGTCCTGGCGATACTGTTCATGCCGGTGGGCCAAAACAGAAGGAATTAGTTTTTCTACCGCGGCGCCGTTCAGTTCCTCCCTGGTATGCCCAAACATCTCAGACAACTTCGGATTGGTAAGTAGAATATTCCCGGAACTATTCACTATTAAAACGCCTTCGTTCACATGATTGAAGATGGTTTCAAAACTGATATCTGCTCCTTTAAATGGTTCCATAACGTGGTCTAAAATAATCCAAAAGGAAGAGCCCACAGTTGGATATTAATTCAAATTTTGTCTTGCTCAATCAAACACAAAACAAAAAGAAAAGGCCGCCTGCATTGAAAGGCGGCCTAATCCTAATCACCACGATCTATGAAATCTTGATCAGCTTCTTGCCGATCGACTTAGCATCCTCACGTTTGGGGAGCGTAAGCTTTAAAATGCCGCGTGAGTATTTCGCATCCACTTTGTCAGCAATAACAGACTGTGGCAAGCGAAATGCCCTTTTAAATGAAGTAGCTTTAAATTCTTTTCTGTGATATTCTTCCGAGCGTTCTTCCTTATTCTCTTCGTGTAGTCCCTCGATAGTGATCACATCTTCCTGAACCTCCACCTTAAACTCATCTTTCTCAAGACCAGGAGCCGCCAACTCAATAATATATTCATCAGTCGTCTCGCTAACATTCGCGTTTGGCACCCAACGAGTGAGTGGCAAATTCATTAATTCGTTATCGAAGAAACCATCGCTGAAAAGGTCGGTGAACAAACTTGGGGCAGTAAATGCCGGTTTTGATTTGATTAGTGACATAGTATTTTGTTCTTTGGTTTGATTTGTTTGTTGGCAAATGTTTATCGAATACCATGACCTTAACTAGGCCTTGAGTCATGTAACGTTATGAGATAAATCAGTAAGTTGAATTTTCCCACCACTCCAAAGAGAAAGCCTATAACCTTCTATAAGTTGACCCCATTCATTTCATTGAAGTCCTTATTTTTACCACAAAACAATCGAAATGTTGAACAAGCTTTCCGTCCTTTTATTCTGCCTTCTGCCGCTTGCAAGCCTTGCACAGCAAGAAATCAAAACTATTGAAACTAAGATCACCGACGTCACTGTTTTTATGTCCGGAGCGCAAGTGAGCGAAACGGGATCTGTATCGCTGCGAGAGGGCGAAAATCAGCTGCGTGTAGCGGGACTGCCGGCTCAACTCGATGCTAACTCCATTCGAATTGAAGGCAATGAATCGTATGTGATATTAGGCGTTCGACATCAGATAAATTACCTAACGGGCATTCAGCAAACACCGCGTCAGCGTGCTTTGCAGGACAGTCTAGATGAAGCCATGTTCAAACAAAAAGAGATGGCCGCAATAAAGGATGTGTTGGTCGGTGAAAAACAAATGCTCGAATACAACCGCACAATCAAAGGAGAAAACACGACACTGATAGCCGACGACTTAAAAGAGATGGCCGATTTTTTCAGAAGCCGTCTCACTGAAATATCCTACAAATACCTGGAGATTGCAGAAAAAGAGCGACTGAATAACATCGAAATTGGCAGACTGCAAAATGCACTGAACAGCATGAATGCAAAGGCCAACACCAATCCGAGCGAAGTAATTATCGCCCTCAATGCCGCGAAATCAGCGAACACCTCGATTCGACTCTCCTACTTCGTGAGCAACGCAGGTTGGGTGCCCGTATACGACCTCCGCGCAGAAGATGTGAATTCGCCCATCGCATTTTCGTACCGTGCGAAAGTGTACCAAAGCACAGGCACCGATTGGAAAAACGTCAACCTTACCATTTCCACCGGAAACCCAACCGTGGGTGGTCAAATCCCTACTCTATACCCATGGTTCTTGTACCAAGCACAAGTCTATCAAGAAGTGGCAATTGCAGGCACCTCACGCCGCCCCGTGATGGCCAACGAAACGCCTTCTGTTGCTGAATACGACGACATGAAGCAAATCCAATACAAGTCGAGCGCAGACTATGTGACCGTGCAACAAAACACGGTAAACACTGAATTTAAGATTGCCATTCCGTATAGCATCCCAAGCGACAATGTGCAGTACGATGTGACCATGAAGACCGAAACGCTGAAAGCCAATTACGTCTACATCACCGTTCCTAAACTCGACAACGATGCGTTTTTGAAAGCGCGAATCAGCGATTGGGCGCAATATTCACTGCTGCCCGGCGAAAGCAACATCTATTTCAAAGGCACCTTCGTAGGTAAGGGATATATTGATCCGGCGCAAGCCAACGACACCCTCGACTTATCACTAGGCCGCGATCGCGGCATCAGTGTGAAGCGTGAAATGCTCCGCGATTTCTGCAAAAGCAACTTGCTTGGCAACAAGAAAACCACTAGCAAGGCCTACGAAATAACCGTTCAAAACAACAAGAAGCAAAGCATTGAATTGATCATTGAAGACCAGCTTCCAGTTTCGCAAAACGGAGAAATCACCGTTGAACAAGAAGAGTTGAGCGGCGCCACACTTGAGGCTGCGAGCGGTAAACTCACGTGGAAAGTAGTATTGCAACCCGGTGAAACCATCAAGAAACAACTGCGATTTACGGTATCCTATCCGAAAAAAATCAACGTAGCCGGCCTTTGATGCTTGCGGATATCAGCCATCGGGAAAACATCGAATTGCTCGTAGATCGATTCTATGCGGCAGTTCAAAACGATGCAGTATTGGCTCCATTTTTTGCAGATATCGATTTCGTGCATCACAAGCCGCGCATGGTTCATTTCTGGTCGTTTGTATTGCTTGATGAACCCGGTTATACGACCAATATTTTCGACAAGCACATGCACATGCCCCTCACGGCAATTGCCATGAATCGCTGGGTGGAACTCTTTGAAACAACAGCCCACTCACTTTTTGAAGGCGAAAAAACCGAGCAAGCGATTTTAAGAGCCAAAACGATAGCATGGACCTTTAGCGAAAAGATGAAGCTCTCATGAATCGGAGAAATTTCTTACGTCAATCAGGATGGATGGCCGCAGGCACGTGTGTGGTTCCTGCTTGGCTGCAAGCGTGCAAAAAATCGGACTGGAATGCAGACAATGATTTTCGCGGAGAAGTGATAATCATAGGGGCTGGCTTAGCCGGATTGTATGCCGCGGAAATGCTGCTCAAACAAGGTGTTTCAGTAAAAGTACTGGAAGCAACCGATGGCTGGGGCGGACGCATGCGATCGCTTCCATTGGCCTCTGAGGCTGCTCGCATGGCACAGAACAGAGTGATTCAAGGGCAGTTCAGCGTGCTGTATGACGTGTTGCAACAAACGCAAACACCTCTCGCCCCATACACCGAAAACAACCTCTACTACTTCAACGGAACGCTCAACACAGAGGCCGAAGCCAATCAGAATACGTTCTTTCAGGAAATGCAGCAAGCCGTTGAAAGTTTGAACACGTTCAACGGTGCCGACATCACCGTGCAAGAGTATTTCGACGCGTTGGGTATCACCAGCAATCTTGCAGCCGTATCGAACGTGCTCACTGCAAAGCCACTGGGCACTTCACACGATCGTATAAGCGCCTTGGGCATTGCGAAACAATACGAACAATGGAGCGCCGGCATGAACAAGTATCTGGTATCAAACTCCAACCTTGAACAAGCCTTAGAGCAGGCATTCGCTGGCGCGTTGAACTACGTGCAATACGCCACACCGGTTGCGGGTATCGATTACACCGGCAATCGAATTATTCTAACAGATCAATTGGGCGGAAATCACGCATGCGACCGTGTTCTCATTACAATTCCTCTTCATGCGCTTCAAGCCGGAAGCATTGCCTTTGCACCAGCATTGAATGTTACTAAGCTGGAAAACATCAGCCGCATTGGAATTGACATGAGCTATTGCGCGCTGTTCAAGCTATCTACTCCATTGTGGCCCTTGGGTACGCGCCGCATCATCGGCTCCGACATTGTACAATCGTTTGAGGTAAACGACGAAGGTTGGGTATATGCGGAAGTGTCGGGAACGCAAGCCGCGCAAGTAGCCTCCATTTTTGGCGACCCGCTCACCATCATCCAAAACCAGTTTAACCAACTCTTTCCCGGGGCCATCGATCAAATTACCGAGGCAGAACTTCACCAATGGGCGGGCAACCGTTCGTATGACCCACCGAGTGCAGGCAACGCACGCAGCGTGCTGGCGCAACCGATAAACAACAAACTTTACTTCGCAGGAGAAGCCACACACACGGGCGGACATCACGGAACGATGCACGGCGCCATGGAAAGTGCATTGCGCGCAGTTACTGAAATTCTTAGAACAACGGCATGATGAAGCGCCTGCATATCACCGTCTTGCTCGCCATGAGCCTTGCGCAAGCGATGGCGCAGCCCGTTGCGCAAGTTGAAGCGGGATACTGGCACTTCCCAATCATCGATGATATTTTCCGCACCTATCAACTAGCTCACACGTGGTCGAACACAGAGGTGGCTCCCATAGGCATGGGCATTGGGGTGGCCGCAGGTTGGAACCAACGATTATTTGCGCCGCGCAGCCTTCACGCCATTGGACTGGTGCATTACAGCCATCAAACGACGTCGTGGAAAAACAACAGCGTACCGCTCAAGGCAGGCTTTCACCATGCAGGCCTGGAAGTGCTCATCCGAAGCCATCCCAAATGCGTAATTCAGGATGTACAGAATACAGGTCCGTTGGGCACGCGTTGGTATGTGCAGCTCGGCGTCGGATATGGTTGGAATCTTCCCTTCGCCCGTAAGTATGGCGAACGCGTTGCGGTAACGAACGACGAGCGCTACTTCAACTTGAGCGGGCAATTCAACACCTCAGCCGGCACGGGCTTTCATGCCTTTACCATAGGCTCGATCATCTTCACCCTCGAGTCGACCGTTACGTGGTTTCCGCGATTTGCCTTGGATGACTTTGCGACAGCCGTATTGGGTCACAATGAGCCGTCGTTGCCGGAGGAAGCCCGCAACTGCCTGCTTTTGCAAGGACACATCCGCCTTACACATCAGAAAAAGACAAAGAACTGGTGGGACGCACCGCGCAGCGGCGACAAGTCGTAACCTCATCAAAATTTGTCAACAAGGGCCATCGTCGTCAACAACCAATACTACTTTTGAAGGCTTCGACACCGCGTGAATCACTCGGTTATTCGAAGCCCTAATTTGCCTTCAACATGTTCCTGATATTTGATACCGAAACCACCGGCTTGCCCGGCAGTTGGAATGCCCCTCTTACCGATTTCGCCAATTGGCCCCGTGTGGTGCAAATTGCTTGGCAACTACATGCAGCCGATGGTAAGCTCATTTCTGCTGAAAGTCTCATTGTACAACCCGAAGGATTCACCATTCCGTTCAATGCAGAAAAGGTGCACGGCATCTCTACCGATCGCGCAATGCGCGAAGGCTTGCCACTTCCAGAGGTAATTGAGCGCTTCCTAAGCGACGTAGCGAAATGCAACTACATCGCAGGTCACAACATCGAGTTCGACCTCAACATCATGGGGTGTGAGTTGCTCCGCAAAGGCCAGCAAAATGTGCTGACCGCAAAGTCATCATTAGACACCAAAGACCTTTCGACCGACTTCTGCGCCTTGCCCGGCGGCCGCAATGGAAAGTTCAAATGGCCAACGCTCACAGAGCTTCATCAAAAACTATTCAACGCACCTTTTGCGGAAGCGCACGATGCGGCGTATGATGTCGATGCAACAGCCAAGTGCTTCTTCGGATTGATTAGCGTAGGCGTGATTCGGCTGAAAGAACTAACATCCGGCGCTGCGATTCAATACGAAGCCCCGCAGCTTGCGGCATCCAACTTCAAGGCAACAACAACTGCAACAACAACAGGACAAGCTGCTCCCGAAAACACACAGCATTCCGGAGAGCTCGAGCAACTCGCCGCTCAATTTGTACACCTGCATGTGCACAGCCAATACAGCGTTACCGGCATGCAGTCTACGTCGGATATCAAAGGACTTGTATCGAAAGCCAAAAGCTGGTCTTCCGAAGGCGTTACTCCAACACTTGCTCTCACCGACCACGCCAACATGATGGCCGCATTTCAATTTGTGAGTGCTGCTCTGAAGGCAGAGGTTAAACCAATCGTTGGTTGCGAGGTGAATCTCTGTCGCGACATGCACGACAAGAAGAACCAAGACAACGGATTTCAAGTTGTGTTGCTTGCGAAGAATAAGAAAGGCTATCACAACCTTGCACACTTGTCGTCGCTAGCGCATACGCAAGGTTCGTATTACGTTCCGCGCATCGACCGCAACGCACTGCTGCAATTCAAGGAAGACATCATTGCACTAACCGGAGGCGTGTACGGCGAAGTTTCCTATAAGATTCTCAACGAAGGAGAAGAGAAAGCGGAAGAAGCCTTCATCTGGTGGAAAGAAAACTTCGGTGAAAATTTCTATGCGGAAATCATGCGTCACGGATTGGAAGAGGAAGAGCACGTGAACCGCATCATACTAGGATTTTGCGACAAGCACAGCGTAAAATACATTGCAACCAACTCGTCGTATTACACCGAGCAAAAAGACAGCGAGGCGCAGGATGCGTTGGTGTGTGTGCGCGAAGGCGAGTTTGTTTCTCGTCCGAAAAAATACATTGGCAAACGCGGCCGCGAGTTTCGCTTGGGACTTCCCA
>CAMAYP010000077.1 GCA_945862415.1 Chryseobacterium gleum
CTTCGCACACGCTGGAGGTTCGTTCTTGCCTACACTGGGTCGCATCGAGCATGGATTCAATTGCAGACCCGATTTAGTTGCTATCGACAATCCGGTAAATCCTCGTGAATACGTTGGAAAGTTTTGGGTTGACAGCGCAACGCACGATGAGAAGCTTTTTCAATATGTGCTCGACATGCAAGGTTCAAAGCGCGTAACGCTTGGCACCGACTATCCTTTTCCTCTAGGTGATTTGGAAGTGGGCAAGTTCATTACTCAAATGAATCTTGATCCAGCGGTTATTGAAGACGTGTTTTGCAATGCCACACTCGAGTGGTTGAAGCTTGATCGGAATCAATTTATTTAGCCTTATTCAGCTGAGCCGCAACAAAGAGAAGTTGCTGACTGGAATAACGCGTATAGGCATCATACAGCTGCGTTTTCTCATTGCGAACAACTTTGGCTTTGAGCACTAACACCGGAAAATCGGCAATACTATCCTTGCGGAAACCGAGAATTTCCGTGCGTATGTTGTCGAATTGAGCCGAATCTTGTGCGGCCATTCGCTGACCCATTTGGTAGAGTATCGTATCCGGGAAAAACGTTGGGTCAACTGCGGGTCGGACAGAATCAAGACCCGCGGAAGGATTCCACCGAAAAAACGTAACAACATTGTCAATGCAACGATCGGCGATGGTTAACTCTTCACACGTATAGGTGGCCTGCAACGGCGTTCCCTTATCCTGAGTAATGTTTACTCTCACAAAGCAATTACCGCTTCGTTGATTTTCACTCAGCTCATTATAGAATGCCAGCGCACAAACAGAGGTTATTTGTTCCTCTGTGAAGTCAGCCATAATCTTTGCGCCTTCGATATTGAGCGCATAGACATTGCCGGTTGACTGCTCGAGCAATTCAGCTTTGCACTCGGCAGAGCCCACCAGAGCCGCTGATTTCAAAGCAGCCTCTTGCATTGAGTGATCAGAGCAACCGATAAAAAAAAGACACAATGCAACAGCCATTGTAAGGTTTCTCCAGTGAGTGAGGAGCGCCTGTTGTTTTACCATGTGAATCGACCGTTAAATTGTTTTTGATTACCAACTGCATCGATGATTGTGAGCTCGAATTGATGCTCACCAGGCGTTATAAATCTGCTATCAAAATAATACGTCAACCGGCTGTTCTTCGCATCGTATTCCATGAGCGCCCACTTACCATCGATGCGCGGAATAATCTGATCAATACCCGACAAAGCATCCGATATCTTGAACGAAAAACTCTTTCTTCCCTTCATTGCCGGAGCAAAATCGACCGACGTAATTCCGGGCTTCACGGTGTCAGTCATCAAAGAAAAATAACCGAGATACATTGGTTCAGCCGTAATCCAACCGTTTTCATAACTGCCTGGTTCTGCTATGATTTTATTCTTGTCAGGGTCCCAACGCACGATGGTTGTTTTCTGCTCATAGCCGGGTTTAACCTTGTCGGTCTTCAATGCAATTGAAAATGCATTGTGCACCGGTTCGTAAGGGGAAGCAATCAAATAGGTTGGGCCGACTGCATTGGCAATCTTCGTAGATTCGATGATATCCAAATCGAGATTTTCGTAAAGCGTCATTGCCTTCATCGACAATTTCAAGCGTTCCGTTTCGATGGCGTTGTCCTGTTCCCAGTTCCAATACGCCAGATGAGCTTTGGATGGCGACGATTTTCCCGGGGCCGTTTGCGACTGGACGCTAAACTTAACGCGCGTCTCATTGCCCATGATATCGAGTAATCGGTATTCGCAGGTGTGTGTATTTCCATCGCGAAAGCTGATTACGCCGTCGTTGACGAGATTATCATAAATATCGAGTGGATTTCCGGGAAGTCGATAGGAGCCATGAATCGAACTTCTGTCCTTTTTGAATCGCTCGTAGATGGTGTGCGCATTCATAGCGCGATTGGTTGCAAAGTCGAGACGATCCATGCGCTGCCCGTATATTTGAAGTCCGTCCACAAACAATTCGATTCGATAGATACCGCATCGATTGCTGTTGCCGTCGAGCATATCAACGGTGGTAATTGCAAAACCTACATCACCATATACTTTGGGAAGCATAGTCGTTTTGAGTCCACCGCCCTTTGTTTCCAAGGCAACCGGCAAACGAGCGCCATTCACCCACGAAGAGTCTGTTAGCGGAACCAACCAAACGTTCGACACGGAGGGCGGTATTTTATCTTTTACTACCAAGCCGAACAGCAGTGGATTGACCAGTTTCTCCGTTGCTGTTTCACGTATTTCAAAATGAAGATGCGGTCCACCGCTGCTCCCCGAATTACCCGACAATCCGACAACCTCACCTTTAGCAACCTGCAATAGCCCCTTCTCCGGAAACAGATCTACACTGAACGATTCCAGATCGTATTGTTGCTTTTTGACGTATTCATCAATCTTAGACGCATAGCGCAGCAAGTGACCGTAGACAGTTGTATACCCATTCGGATGATCGATGTAGAGCGCATAACCGTAGCCGGCAGGCGCCACCTTAATACGCGACACATAACCCTCAGCAGCTGCCAGCACATTGAGTCCTTCGCGTTGCTCGGTCTTTATATCGATTCCCGCGTGAAAGTGATTGGTGCGCAGCTCTCCGAAATTACCGGAAAGGTTGAGCGGAATTTCAAGAGGCGATTGAAAATAATTCGTGGGATACTCCTTCACTTGCGCGCAAACAAGCATAGGTGAGCAAGTCAACATGACGAACACAACACATCTGAAAACAAATAATAGAAAAGGCATAGCAGGCGAAGTTGGCTCATAGAAGGAATTCGAATGAACCGAAAAAGCTCAAAATATGAACACCCCGAAAAGGAAAAAACAAAATTGTCGCATGGCAATCTTCCCTTAAATTTGACGCACAATCATTATAGACTCCATTCTATTCAAGACCGATGAATGAACTTTTGATAGGACGCATACAAGCTAAAATTGTGACGCTAGGAGAGGCAAAATTGAGCCTCGAGCAGCAGGTGCAGCGCCTGCGCGAAGAAAATGAAGCTATGCATCGTGTCAACAAAGAACTTCAACAACAGGTTGATGAGTTGAACAATCGAGTGAATATAGTTGTGAACACCGGTTCAATGCCTACACCGCAGGACGACAACTTCCGCGGAGTAACCCGACACAGGATCAATGAGCTGGTGAAGGAAATCGATGAGTGTATAACGCTACTCAACAAATAAGCAATCGACCTGAGCGAAATTTCGATCAAAGTGAACATTGCAGGCCGCACATACCCGCTCACATTGGGCAGTGCCGAGGAAGTAAACATCCGCAAGGCAGAAACGGCTATTGAAGAGAGCATACAGGCATTCCAAAAGAACTACGCAGTAAAAGATAAACAAGACCTGTTGGCCATGGCTTCATTGCAAATGGCCGCCAGCGCAATCAAAAACATGGAACCCCGCATTGAACGTGTGGTGGAAAAAGTGGTTGAACGAGTGGAAATTCCGGTCGACCTCTCTCCTGCTCTGCTCACTTTGGAAAGTCAATTAGACCAATATTTGGTTTAATCTGCACATCCATTTCCCGCATTATTCCTGTGTCGCACCGAGGGCAAAGAGCCATCGGAAATAACTTATTTAATATATAAAGCTATGGGCGAAATTATGTATGTGCTCGTTGCTTCACTCGCCGGAGTGGCCGTAGGTGGCGGATTTACCTGGGTGTTCTTCAACAATATTTTGAAGAACAAGAAGGAAGGAATTCTGGCGGAAGCAACTAAAGAGGGAGAAACGATTAAGGAAAAAAAGATTCTTCAAGCCAAAGAGAAGTTTTTGGAAATGAAGAACCAACACGAAAACGAAGTTCGTGAACGTAACAAGAAATTACAGCAAGGCGAAGACAGAGTAAAATCGCGTGAGCGCGAGCTTTCTCAGCAAGTTGAGCAGACCAAGCGCAAAGAGAAAGAAATGGATACTCAGCGTGAAAATCTCAACAAACAGCATGAGACTACACAGCGGAAGCAGGCAGAATTGGAGAAGAACAATCAAAAAGTTGTCGCTATGCTCGAGGAAACGGCAAAAATGTCGGCCGACGAAGCAAAGAAGCGTCTCATGGAACAACTTAAAGAGGATGCCCGTAACACTGCAGCTTCTCAAATTCAAGGTATTGTAGACGAGGCGAAGCTGAAGGCAAATCAAGAAGCCAAGAAAATCGTTATCCAAACCATTCAGCGCACAGCCGTTGAACATGCGGTGGAAAACAGCGTTTCCGTATTCAACATCGAAAACGACGAAATCAAAGGCCGCATCATTGGTCGCGAAGGACGTAACATTCGCGCGCTAGAAGCAGCTACCGGAGTTGAGATTATTGTAGACGACACACCGGAAGCAATCGTACTTTCTTGCTTCGATCCGGTACGTCGCGAAATTGCGCGTCTGGCGTTGCACCAATTGGTTACGGACGGACGTATTCACCCTGCGCGTATTGAAGAAGTAGTTGCTAAGGTGACGAAAAATATCAATGACGAGATTGTTGAGATTGGTAAACGTACCACCATTGAATTGGGCATTCACGGCTTGCACAGTGAACTCATTCGTATGGTGGGGCGCATGAAATACCGTTCTTCTTACGGGCAGAACCTGCTGCAACACTCGCGCGAAGTAGCCAACTTGTGCGCAACGATGGCGAGCGAACTGGGGTTGAACCCGAAAACAGCCAAGCGTGCCGGTCTGTTGCACGACATCGGCAAAGTGCCGGACGATGAGAGCGAATTGCCGCACGCAATCCTCGGCATGAAGCTCGCTGAGAAATTCGGAGAGAAGCCGGACGTTTGCAACGCAATCGGAGCTCACCACGATGAAATCGAAATGACTACCTTGTTGTCGCCCATCATCCAGGTGTGCGATGCCATCAGCGGAGCGCGTCCAGGTGCACGCCGTGAAGTGGTTGAAGCCTACATCCAGCGCTTGCGCGATTTGGAAAACATGGCACTCGAAAACAACGGTGTTTCCAAGGCATTTGCCATTCAAGCCGGTCGCGAATTGCGTGTAATGGTTGAAGCCGACCGCGTATCCGACGATCAGGCAGATGCATTGGCGATAAGCCTTGCAAGCAAGATTGAAACAGAAATGACCTATCCGGGTCAGGTTCGCGTAACGGTAATACGTGAGAAGCGTGCCGTAGGAATTGCGCGATAAACCGACCGCGGTTAATAGTTGAAGGTTGAACGTTGCTGATTTAAGAAAGACACGAGCTTTCTTAGCAGCAACGTTCAACCTTCTATCTTTTATAAAGCACTAAGTCACGTTGAGTACGAAAGAACAAATGGCCACGAGCTTTAGCTGGAACACCCTCACCGTGGTGTTGCAGGTTGTTATACAGTTGGCTTATACCGGTTTGCTAGCTCGTCTCGTTGAGAAAGACTCCTTCATGCTAATGGGCATTGTGCTCGGCATCATGGGTTTCGCCGAAATCTTTTCGCAGGTTGGCGTTGGTCCGGCACTCATTCAGCGAAAAGAAGTAAACCAGCAACACATTAACGGAGCATTCTACATCGCCGTCATACTTGGCCTCGGCTTCACGCTGTTGTTTTTGGGATTCGCCCCTTTGATCGCGAATTTCTATGAATTACCCGAGCTGCGTCCCATCATACAGGTTGTTTGTACCAGTTTCATCATTTCAGCTGTTGCGGTAGTGCCGCGCAGCATGATGATGAAGCACATGCGCTTCAAAACCATGTTCAAGGCCAGCATGATTTCTATTGTAGGAGGTAACCTCGTAGTAGGCCTCACGCTCGCCTATTTGCAATGGGATGTGTGGGCTTATGTGTGGGCGCTCTTCGCGCAAAACTTGCTCATGACACTTGCCCTGTGGTATTATGAGCCCGTACGCATTAGCCTTCATTGGCAGTGGAAATACACGCGCGAACTCGTGCGATACGGTGCGGGAAGCACGCTTTTCAACGCCCTCAATTACCTTGCAACCAAGCTCGATGTGCTGCTTGTTCCGCGCGCACTTCGGGCAGGTCAAAGTGAGCTCAGTGGCATACAGCGCAATATGGCCTCTTATTTCGAACGAGCCAGTTACGCCATGACACAGCCCATCACCATCATGGGGAAATTGAGCGACAGCGTCCTGTTCAGTGGCATGTCGCGCATGCAAGACGACCGTGAACGCTTGCAAAAAACAGTCACTCTTGCTACCTCCATGCTTGGTGTAATACTCATACCGTCGAGCATCTTCATGCTGTTTTTTGCCGACGAACTAATTACGCTATGGCTTGGCATGGATTATTTGGAAACAGCGTCCATTCTGAAGGTGCTATTTCTAGCTGTTGTGTTTCGCTCCATGAGTAAACTCGGCGATTCGTTGCTGCGCGCTAAAGACGCCGTTTACCAAGGTTCCCTCTTCAAAGCCATCTATGTATTGCTGATTGCAGCAGGCATTTGGTGGGGCACATCCTACGGCATGCAAGGAGTGGCGATGGGAATTGTACTTGCCACCATAATTCATTACCTCATGAATATGTTCATGACTACGCGACTCATACAACTCGGCTGGTGGGAACTCATGAAATCGTGGATACCTGGAACCATACTAGGCGCAATATGTTTGCTTTCGTCGTGGACTATTCACACACTTTCCTCTCTAGCACTTCTTCCGTCAGCCCTCACGCTGTTGCTTTCGTTGCTCTTTGTGCCGGCCTCCGCAGCCCTAGGCATATTTGCGTTTCCGCAAATTTTGGGAAAAGGAAATGCCAATCCTCTGCATTATTTACCTGCTAGAATGAAAGAAATAAAGTTGATTAGCAACCTTATCAGGCGAATCAAGTAAAAACGCATCATGAAAAGTCTGTTGAGTGTAATAGCCTGTTGCATTGCCATCTTAACTGGCATGCACTCAACTGCGCAATGCCGTATCAGCATTGAATCGCCCGACTCTTTGCCTTTTCTATTTTCCATCAATAATCTTGTCGTAAATCAAGTACCTGTGCTTTCTATGACCCTCGACCAAGCGGGTTCAGGAAAACTAAACTTCAAGGCTGAATTTCCCGGCAGACCCGAGTTGAGTTTTTCGCAAGTAATCACAGTGAAGAATAGTGCGTTCGTGAGTTACTCCATCGAGCGAAATAAGGGTACACTGAAGTTCATGCTCACGAGCGAATCTGAAATATCATTTCCCATCAGCATCGTCACCAACAGCGGGGAATCCTCGCCCAACAAGCCCTCAACCAGTCACACAGGTTGTTTCCCTGTAGCCGACGATGCGGAATACCAGGCGATGATAGTTTTGGCCGATGCGCAGCATTTCGAATCGAAAAAGCTCAGCGTCCTAAGCGATTTCGCTTCCTCACATTGCATACGCATAGAGCAGTTGCGATTCATGATGAATAAGCTCACTCAGGAAGACAGCAAACTCGCTCTTTTGATTGCCTCCAAAGATCAAATCTATGATCCGGAACAAGCACAGCAGATACTCAACGAGTTCTTTCTGGCCAAAAACAAAGCGAAAGCAGGTGAGATAATTCAAGCCGGCAGATAGGGTTCTGTTTGCGTAAATTCGTGCGCGAAAATCCAACGCACGCATTTACATGAAAAAAGTCCACAATTTCAGCGCAGGCCCATGCATACTTCCTCAAGAAGTTATTGATCAGAGCGCAGATGCCATTCGCGAATTCGACCACATGGGTCTATCGCTCATCGAGATTTCTCACCGCTCCAAAAACTTCGAAGCCGTAATGGACGAAGCCCGCAGCCTAGTGAAAGAAATTCTTGGTTTAAAACCGAATTACGAAGTGTTGTTTCTTCAAGGGGGTGCAACGCTTGGCTTTTACACAACCGCTTTGAACTTCTTGAAGGAAGGCGGCAAAGCGGCATACGCCAACACCGGTGTGTGGGCAGCAGCCGCAATCAAAGAAGCCATGTTAGTGGGCAATGTAGAGGTCGTGGCCGACTCTTCCGACAAGAACCACAGCTACATACCTCTGTTTGAAGTGAACAGTGATTATGACTACTTCCACTTCACATCGAACAACACCATTTTCGGGACGCAGTACCAAAGCTATCCGAAGTGCGATTCACCGATGATATGCGATATGAGCTCCGATATATTCTCAAAGCAATTCGATGCCAATCAATTTGCCATGATCTATGCGGGAGCGCAAAAGAACATGGGACCTGCGGGCACTGTGTTATACATCATCGACAAAGAACAGCTCGGTAAAACAGGACGCAAGCTTCCTACGTACATGGATTTGCAAGCACATATCGACAAAGACTCGATGTATAATACTCCACCGGTATTTGCTGTGTATGCGAGCATGCTCACGTTGCGTTGGATAAAAAAGAACGGTGGGTTAAAAGGAATGGAAGACCGCAACCGAGCGAAGAAAGACCTCTTCTACAACGAGCTCGATCGCAACTCGCTTTTCCACGGGCACAGTGAACCCGCGTCACGCTCATGGATGAACCCGACCTTCCGACTCAACGACGATTCAATGGCAGCAGAGTTCGATAAGATGTGGAAAGACGCCGGCATCAGCGGCATCGCAGGTCACCGCTCAGTAGGCGGCTACCGCGCCAGCATGTACAACGCACTGCCAATCGAAAGCGTGCAGGTGCTGGTGGATGTGATGAAGGAGCTCGAGCGCACGAAGGGATAGGTACTGGGTACTGGGTACGAGGTACTGGGTACTAACTTCTATTTCACTTCTTCACTATTTCACCATTTCACTAATTCACAATTTCACTCCAACACCATGAAAATCCTAGCCAACGACGGCATCGACAGCACCGGTAAGAAAGCCCTTGAAGCCATGGGCTGCACCGTTATCACTGAAAAAGTAGCACAGGAAAGTCTGGCCGCAGCCATCAATGCCGAAGGCTACGACGGCCTATTGGTGCGCAGTGCAACTACTGCACGCAAAGACTTGATTGATGCGTGTCCGGGATTGAAATTCATTGGGCGCGGAGGCGTTGGCATCGACAACATAGATGCAGATTATGCGCGCAGCAAAGGCGTTGATGTATTCAACACACCTGCATCGAGTTCACAAGCCGTTGCAGAGTTGGTGATGTCGGTGTTGTTTGCGGCTGCACGCGGCGTATACGACAGCGGACGCAACATGCACAGCGCAGACGGCAAAGCATTCGAAACACTCAAGAAGAAATACAGCAAAGGATTTGAACTGCGAGGCAAAACGATTGGTATTGTAGGCTTCGGCCGCATCGGTCAGAGCCTTGCCTCGTATGCTCTTGGATGCGGCATGCGCGTAATTGCCTGCGATCGCACAACCGATGAGTACAAGACGCTCACTATAGACATGGGCGGACAAAACGTTCACGTCAATGTTCCTTACATGCCTTTCCATGCGTTGCTTCGTGAAGCCGATATCGTATCGCTGCACGTGCCAAAGCAGGCTGACGGTTCGGCGGTGATAGGCAGCGAAGAATTTCAATACGTGCGCGAAGGCGCTGTTCTGATAAACACCTCGCGCGGTGGTGTCATCGACGAAGCGGCGCTTATCGAAAACCTCAACAGTGGCAAAGTGCGCGCGGCATGCCTCGACGTGTTTGTGGGCGAACCGAATGCTAATCCTGCCATCCTTTCTCACCCCGGCATCATTGCCACGCCGCACATCGGCGCGAGCACGGTAGAAGCGCAAGAGCGCATAGGGTTGGAGATTGCGGAGAATGTAAAACGCATTATGGATAAAGGCTGACGGATTCAACACCCAGTCCCCAGTACCCACTCCCCAGTACCCAACCATGCCTACCCTCCACCCCTTCCGAGCCGTTCGCCCCACGCGCGACAAAGTGCACCTGGTGGCTTCACGCTCCTATGTGAGCTATACTTCGCAGCAGCTGAGATCGAAGCTGATGGAGAACCCCTATAGTTTTCTGCACATCATACACCCCGACATGACAGCGACCAACTTGCACAAGACGGTTGATCTGGGTGAAAGATTTAAGCAAGTGCGAGGCAAGTACGATGCGTTTTTGGCGGAGGGGATCCTGCAACGCGATGAAACACCGAGCCTTTACATCTACCGGCAGATCAAAGCAGGACATGCGTTCACCGGTATCATCGGCGCGGTTTCGGTCGACGATTATCTGAGCGGCAAAATCAAAATCCACGAGAAGACCATTGCCAAGCGGGAAGAGACCTTTGTGCAATACCTCGACATTACGAAGATCAACGCAGAGCCAGTGTTGCTCATGGCGCGCGACAGCAAAACAATCGACGATATCATCGCCGAAAAAACACGCCAGCGTCCGGAATACGACTTTACCACAACCAACAAAGTACACCATCAGTTTTGGTTGATTGATGACGCCACTTCCATAGATTCTATTGCACAAGCATACGCAGCTCAAGACGCCTTTTACATCGCCGACGGGCATCATCGCAGCAGCAGCAGTGCGCTGTTGTTTGAAAAACACAAAGCGTCGATTTCCAACGAAAACGACCCAATGCGCTATTGCCTTGCCTACATTCTCTCCGAGGAAAACGTGCGCATCTATGAGTTCAATCGCATCGTGAAAGAACTCAACGGTTTGAGTGCCGCAGAAGTGATAGCAAGACTCGGAAATGCATTCGAAATAGCGCCTTCCGACAACCCGGTTCATCCACACCGAAAAGGCGAAATTGGTATGTACTTGGAAAACGGTTGGTATAAACTGACATTGAGAGAATCGTCCGAAATACTGGATGTTCAATTGCTCACAGACCTGGTACTGGCGCCAATTTTCGGAATTTCCGATTTGCGCAACGACAAGCGCATCAGCTTTGTGGAAGGTCCGAAAGGAATGGAAGTACTGAGCCAAACGGTCGACAAGCAAGGAACCGGTGCGGCGTTCACACTTTTCGCACCCACAGTCGATGACATCAAACGCATCGCCGACGCAGGCGAAACCATGCCTCCCAAAAGCACTTGGGTAGAACCAAAACTTAGAAGCGGTTTGGTTGTTTTTGAGTTCTAATGATGGGTTCAATCGCAGAAAACATAAACGACCTTCGGGAACAACTTCCTTCACAAGTCCGACTTATCGCGGTTTCAAAAACGAAGCCGGTGTCTGATTTACGCGCAGCATACGATGCGGGACAGCGGGTGTTCGGTGAAAACTACGTGCAAGAGCTCACCGAAAAACAACCCCTTCTACCTGCGGACATCGAATGGCATTTCATTGGCCATTTGCAAAGCAACAAGGTGAAGTACATCGCCCCGTTTGTGCACTGGATTCACGGTGTAGATTCTTTCAGACTATTGAAAGAGACAAGTAAGCAGGCTGTCAAAAACAACCGCACAATTCAATGCCTGCTGCAGGTTCATATAGCCCAAGAAGAAAGTAAGTTCGGCTTCTCACCTGCTGAACTAATAGAGCAAAGCTCCTCGTTCAACCCCGAAGATTATCCGGGTGTGGAGTTGTGTGGATTGATGGGGATGGCTTCGTTTACCAACGATGAACAACTTATTCGCTCTGAATTCCGAACGTTGAAATCCACCTTCGACGCTTTGCATTCGGGCACTTTCAACACACTGCCATCCTTCGGTCAACTTTCCATGGGAATGAGCGGCGACTGGAAAATGGCGATTGAAGAAGGCAGCACGATGATACGTGTTGGAAGCGCTATTTTTGGCAGCCGCAATTAACGACCCGCATGACACGCAAATCCCGCATCATTTACCTCTGCATAGCACCTTGTTTGTTTGCTCTCAGTTGGTACATTTCACACAGAATGTATACCGACTATCTGCAAAACGGAGTAGGCAACATGAAATATGCCGGAGAAGAACGCAGCTTTATGTATGCGTCCGTGTTAACGGGCATCTACCTCGCAGCATTTTTCGTGATCCGTGATTTGTACCCTGATAAAAGGAAGTGAAAGGGTGAAAGGGTGAAATGGTGAAATGGTGAAAGAGTGAAGTGGTGAAGTGGTGAAATGGTCGCCCCATCTACTTCACTCTTTCACCACTTCACCATTTCACTTATTGGAATATTATTCCTCCCACACCTCCCACAACTGCCCACAACTTTTGATTTCATGCTCATAAATTCTTTTTCGTTGTAAATAGTTTACAATGGGGGCCATATACCTTGCGTCACAATTCAAGGATAGCTAACTTTTAAAACACAATACAATGGCTGATGTAAACAAAGAAAAAATGAAGGCGCTTCAACTCGCCATGGATAAGTTGGAAAAGACCTACGGAAAAGGTGCCGTAATGAAATTGGGCGATGAAGCCACCGAGCAAATTGAAGTAATCCCAAGCGGTTCTATCGGTGTGGATTTGGCCCTGGGCATAGGCGGTTACCCGAAAGGACGTATCGTTGAAATCTACGGTCCGGAATCGTCAGGTAAAACCACGCTAGCGATCCACGCTATTGCAGAGTGTCAGAAGGCCGGAGGTATTTGCGCCATCATCGATGCGGAACACGCGTTCGATAAATTTTACGCAGAGGCACTTGGTGTTGACACCGAGAACCTGCTCATCTCACAGCCCGACAACGGCGAACAAGGATTGGAAATCGCCGACAACCTCATCCGTTCAGGTGCCATCGACCTCATCGTTATCGACTCGGTAGCTGCGCTCACACCGCGTGCTGAAATCGAAGGTGAAATGGGCGACAGCAACGTAGGCGTTCAAGCTCGTTTGATGTCGAAGGCCCTGCGGAAGCTCACGGCCACCATCAGCAAGACCGGATGCTGCTGCGTTTTTATCAACCAATTGCGCGAGAAGATCG
>CAMAYP010000078.1 GCA_945862415.1 Chryseobacterium gleum
CCTTTCAATTCAAAATCGCGGAAGTCGAAACCGGGAGAAACCTGGCAGCCGACCAAACAATAGTCGCTTCCCTTGGCCGGTCTTGCTCCAAACCAGCGGCCTGCCTTCACAACATGCTGCAGTTTAGATCCATCATGAAGCTGCTTTCCGAGACGTGTAATCACTTCGATGCCGGATTCATCCACTTCGATGATTTCAAGAGTGCCACCATTGTGATGGTACCACAACTCATCGCTTTTTATGCGGTGTAATGAAGAAACCTCATGCGATTCCAGCAGAAAGAAAATGGAAGTGCACATGCTTCGCACACCTTCAAAACCATCAACCTCAATTTCAAGCTCACTTCGATACACTTCCGCATAGTGCCCTCCTTCGGGGTGGGGCTGCAGCTTTAATTGTTCTTTATAGTAAGCGGCTGTTGCTGTGTTCATATTCATTCTTTTTCCTCTTGTTGTGCCAGTTCCTGCAATATGGCATTCACGTCGCCCTCTGTTTCGTGCAGCGTTTTCTTGCAGATCTGAATCAGTTCCGCTGCGCGTTTCACTTTTTGCGATAGCACATCCACGGTGGTTTCGCCCTTTTCAATTTCGGCAACAATTTCTTGCAGCTCTTGAAATGCTTGTGTATAGGTCATAGTTTTTAGTTGGATTTCGGGTTAATACGAATTACCGCACTTTCGAAAGTTCCGTTCATGATGGTGGTTACTACTCGGTCGCCTTGTTTTAATTGTGTTGTGTCTCGCAGCGATTTGCCATTCACACTAGTAATGCTGTAGCCTCTTTGAAGTATGTACTTCGGGTCTGAAAGTGTAATGATTTGCTCTATATGCTCAAGGCTGTCTGCTGATTTCGAAACGAGTTGATTCGCTGCAGCAGCCAGCTGGCGGTGTTGTTGTTCGATGCGCTCGCCCGATGTGAGCAAGCGGTGTTTAGCACCTATAGCAATTCGATTTGCGGTTGATTCCAGCGTATAAGTGCTTCGTTCAAACAAACGATGGCAGGTAGCTTGGAGTCGCGTGTTTTGTTGGTTCAGCATCTGGTGCTGTTGCATCACAATACCATGTCCGGCCTGTCGAATAATACGACTGTGCATATGAAGTTCGCGCCCGTGATGCGAGATTGCTTCACGAGCGAGGTTTATGATACTGCTCTGCAAATGCAGAAGCGTATTTTCAAATTGCTCGAATTGCTCCAGCAGTCGATGGGCAACTTTCGTGGGGGTTATGCCATTGTAATAGGAAACCAGTTCGCACACCGTTTCGTTGGTGGCGTGGCCAATGCCGGTGTAAACCGGAATCGGGAACGTAGCCAATGCATGCGCGAGTTCGTAATTATTAAAGCAACTCAAACCCACATCGCCGCCACCACCGCGTATGATGGCTACTGCATCGAAATGATGAATAACACGTCGCACTCGTCCAAGTGCATCGAGCAATGACTCAACAGCTTTGTCGCCTTGAAGAAGGGCAGGGAAGAGCATTCTGAAAATGGAAAAACGCTCGCGTTGTGAGTCAATTATTTCTTGAAAATCAGCATAGCCCTTGCTGCTCTCGACCGATATGACAGCGATGCGTTTTGGCAGCAGCGCATGCGTTTTTGTTTTGTTCTGATTGAAAAAACCTTCGCGCTGCAAGCGAGCAATCGCTTCTTTTCGTTCCGCTTCGATATCACCGAGTGTAAAGCTGATGTCGATGTCATGAATCCGCAGCGACAGTCCGTATTGCGGAGAGTAGGTCACGGATATTTCGCACAACACCTTGATGCCATCTTTGAGCGGCTCTTTTATCTGCTCCACAAATTGCCGATTCACGCGCTCATAATCCTTCTTCCAGAGAATGGATTTGAATTCAACAACTGTTTTTCCGTTTTCCTTTTGCAGCAACTCGGGATAACAATGCCCTGAATGATTGTAATGATTCAGCTTGTTCATCTCCGCTTTCACCCAATACGTTTGCCTGTAATGCGTGGAAAACATTCGCTGAATGCTTTCTGCTATATCTAGCAACGTATACGTTTTTTTACCGGCGATGATCTCTGGCATGTTTCAAAGGTGCGGAGTCTCGTTGAAGGGATTTCAAATGTTGAAAAAAATGATGGTGTGTGAATATACTTTTGCAGCATGAATTACGCTCGAATTGCTTGTGTGTCGCTCGCTGTTGCTGTGGTGCTTGGCTCCATGGGTGCGCACGCCATGAAACCTCATCTAGCTGCTGAGGCTATGAATTCGTGGGATACAGCAGTGAAGTATCACTACTATCAAAGTATAGGTTTGTTGGCGTTGACCGCAGCAGGAAAAGTGTTGCCGATTGCTGCTCGCGCACATGCATGGGCAATGCACCTGATTGCCTTGGGCACGCTGTTTTTTTGCACATCGCTTTACTTGCGATCTAGCTCGGCTGTCTCGGGCGTCGATTTCTCATGGCTTGGCCCAATAGCCCCCATCGGTGGTTTGCTTTTTATTGCGGGTTGGCTGCTGGCTGCTTTTGCATTTTCCGGAAAGAAGCCGGATTTCAAGTCGTAGTTTTTTAGTGCTGAAAGCTTAATAATTTCTCTAACTCAACGGTAAGTTTTGGCAACTGTCGGCGTTCAATCATGAAGCTGTTCAACTCTGCAAATTCGCCGAATACGTAGTGCTTCAGTGCTGCTTCACGAAGATAACCTTTACCGGTGCTGCCGCCTGTTCCTGAACGTGTGCCAATCATTCTGTGCACCATGTTCATATGTCTCCAGCGCCATGTCGCAAATAGTTCGTCGACTTCCAAGCACAGGTTGATGATGCGATACGGATTTTGCAGCAGCGGATAATCGCGATAGAGTAAAATGAACAGTGCCGACCTTCTTGCGCGATCAGAGAGAGTGCCCTCTTGGAAGTCGGGATTCAAGAACAGTTCATCGAAGCGCTCAATGTTTTGCTTTTCACCCTCACCAAGCGATTGGCTGTAGGTGTCGCGGTAGTGGTTCCAAAAGGCTTTGTCGTTGCCATTTTCCCACAGCGCTGAATCTTCGAAAAACGGCATTCTTTCCAACCAGTTATTCAGCAACTCGAGTAGGGTAGGTTCCGTCGAAAGTTTTTCAATCGCGGCTTTGTCCTCCGGTCGCAGTTGACTCGTGTAATATTGTTGTCCATGGCGATGTTCCATTTTCAATCCGAGTTTGGCCTCGAGAATCTTGAACTGCATGCTTTGAAAACCGCTTGCAGGACGAAGTAAATCACGGAAGTCGAGGAAGTCGAGTGGTGTCATGGTTTCCAATATGTCCACTTTGTGCACGAGCACACGCATTATTTCAACCACACGAAATAGCCTACGCGAAACCATCATCAGTTCTGGCGAATTGTCGTTGATGGTGGTCTTCGACATGATGCCATGCACAGAGTCCACCTCGAACATAATTTGCTTGAACCAGAGTTCATAGGATTGGTGGATGATGATGAACAGCATTTCGTCGTGCGCATGACGATTTGCTTTGTCGCTCTCCAACTCTTGAGCGCCGAGTATTTTATCTAACTGCAGATAATCGCTGTAATACATAGAAATGATTCTTGATGGCGCGCAAGATAAGCAGGATGCCCTGTTTGTTATTTTCTCTGAATTACTTTAGCTGCAATGGAGGTAGCAAACAACATTGTTTTCTTTGACGGTGTGTGCAATTTTTGCAATGGCACAGTGAATTGGCTGATGGCTCGCAACAAGCGACGAAACCTCTTGTTTTCATCTCTACAAGGCAGCACGGCAAAGCGTTTGGTGCCGCAAGAAATGTTGGTCGATCTTTCTTCTATTGTTTATTACCGAAAGGGAAGCATGTATACAAAATCGACCGCCGTTCTTTTTATCTGCAAAGACATGGCATGGTATGGTGGCTTGGCTCTTCCGTTTCTTTTAGTGCCTCGTGTTGTGCGCGATGGAGTGTATAACTGGGTTGCAAGAAACCGCTACAAATGGTTTGGCAAGTCGGATACTTGTCGTATTCCCTCTGCTGCTGAAAGGACTCGTTTTCTGGATTGATATGCAATAGAAAGCCCGCCAACCTTGCGGTCGACGGGCTGTCTACTTTGTGACCAATAGTATTGGTCTTCACCCTAGTCTTTAATTCACTAATAGTTTCTTTTCTGCACGTCGAGTGCTTGTTTGTAATCGTACAATGTAAAATCCGCTGCTCAGTTTGCTGTCGAATTGCAATGCATACACGCCTGCAGTTGCACCACTGATGGCCTGATCAATAATCACTTTTCCTGCGGCATCACAAATGTTAAGTGTCAATGACTCGTTCAGATTTTCAAGGTCGTTCCACTGAATGTTCAGCACAGAGCCATTGAACGGGTTCGGATAAATATTGAATGCAAAGGGCGTTTCGTTTACCCCGTTCACCGGCAACTCCATTGCGACGGTGAAGCTGCAGGAAGTGCTCCATTGTGTGAAGATTCCGTCGCCAAATGCGCAGCGAACACTTATTTCATATGATTGCCCTGCGGTGAGCTGCATCGCGTTCAGAATACTCAACGTTGGTTCTGCTGTAAATGCGGTCCAATCGTAATTGTTGCCTGTGATGTGCCATTCGTAGTTCAGAACACCATCAATTGCGATGGCTTCAATAGTTTCACCCCAGGTAGTGATGGTTGTTCCGCAATCGGCTGCAGCAATGCCGGTGGTTGGTAAATCCAGGGCTTCGGTGGTAACAGAGCAATAGTCACCAAAGGGCCCCCAGTTTCCATTTACCCGAGCCTTGATACCAATAACGTACGTTGTGTTGTATGCAAGGGTGGGAATGCCGGCCATTGGAAGGTACACATCGCTCGTAAACTCGTCGGCTAGTATTGTACCGGTTGGTGTCGATACACGCCACATATATTGATCTGCGCCTTCAACTACTTCGCAGGCAACGGTTCCATTCATGCCGAAATCATTTGTGTTGCAGTATTGCTCCATAAGTTGAGTTGTCGGAATAGCTACTTCGCAATCGTAGGCAATTGTCGCGCTTGTGTTTAACGTGCACCCATTTGCGTCGCTCACGGTTACCTGATAAACGCCCGCTGCAACATTATCGAGTTGCGCGGAAGTGGTTCCGTTGCTCCAAAGGATCGAGTAGGATGGGATACCACCGCCTATCATAATTTCAGCGCCGCCGTCATTTCCTGCGCACGTTTCAGCTCCTGTAATGAGCACATTTCCTGTGAGCATAGTGGGCTGTTCAATGGTTGTGGTAGCCTGCGCCGCGCAGCCGTTCGCATCAACAATGTTGAGGGTTAGGTTGCCGGCAGGAAGATCTTCAGTCAGTTCATCGCTGCTACTGTTGCTCCATCCATACTGGAAGGGAGCGGTTCCTCCCACAACAAGGGCAAGTGCAGATCCGTTGTTTTGGCCATAGCAGGTCACATCGTTGGCATCAATTTCAGCAGCGAGTTGTGCCGGCTCTGTAATGATAGTCGTTGCTGAGCCGCTGCAACCGTTTCCATCGGTTACAATCAACGTGTATTGACCCTGTAGCAGGTTGGCAATAGTTGCAGTAGTTGCATTGTTGCTCCACTCATAACTGTAAGCTTGATTACCGCCGCTTACGATGGCTGTAATGCTTCCGTTGGCTGCACCAAAGCACGTAATGTTGTCGGATTGGAGGAATACACTCAGGTTTTCGGTTTGTGTAATTTGAAACGCTTGGGTTTCCGAGCAGCCGTGATTATCTGTAATCGTTACAGAGTAACTGCCAACGTTCAAGTTACTGTTCTCATAGCCTGAAACACCATTGCTCCAGTTAACGATATATGGTCCGGTGCCCCCGCCTGGCGACACAATGGCAGAGCCACTAACGTCGTCGCATGCGATGTCGAAATCCGACAAGTTTATTTCCAGTGCGTCAGGTTGGATAACGGTGTAAGATGCGGAGGCACTACAACCCGCGAGGTCAGTTGCAGTAGCGGTATAGGTACCCGCTTGCAGATTGTTTATTTGCGTGCCGGTCATACCGTTGCTCCAGCTGATATTGATAGTTCCTGATCCGCCGTTGGCCGATACGCTGATGCTGCCATCATTGTCGCCGAAACACTGAACTTCGCTCACGTTGCCATTCAAGACAATCGCTGAAGGACTGTTTACGGTGAAACTCTGTGACGCAGCACAACCTGATGCGTCTGTTGCGGTTACAGTGTAAACGCCTGCAGAGAGATTATTGATACCTGCACCGATGGCTCCATTGTTCCAGCTGAAGGTTTTATTGCCGTTACCACCGGTAGCCGACACCAGAATACTTCCGTTGTTGGCGCCAAAGCAACTAACTGTATTGGCGGTTCCGGTAATGGCAATTGCCTGAGGAACACTAATCGTGTAACTTGCATTTGCCGTGCAGCCTGCTGCATCGGTTACTGTTACGCTGTAGTTGCCTGCTCCAAGGTTATTAATGGTTGAAGTAGTTACTCCATTGCTCCAGAGATAGGTTTTGTTTCCTGTGCCACCGCTCACGCTGATGGCGATACTTCCGCTGTTCAAACCCGAGCATGATCCATTCTGAGCGTTTCCGCTGATGACCATGTTTGCCGGATTGCTAAGTGTGGTGCTAGCCTGAGCTGTGCAGCCTTGAGCGCTTGTAACCGTAACGGTGTAATTTCCTGCGGCTACGTTGTTCAGATTCGGAGTAGTTGCTCCGTTGTTCCAGCTGTAGGTATAAGGTCCTGTGCCGCTAACAGAGCTGGTTATGCTGCCGTTGATTTGAGCGTTGCAGGCAGGGTTGGTTCCGGTGAGTGTCACCGCCGGATCAGCATATACAGTAACGCAGTTGGCGCATACATACGTGTCGCTGCCATAGGCATTGGTTACAGTCAATGTAACGTCGAATGTGCCGGCTGTTGCGTAGGTTACGTTCTGTGGGTTTTGTTGTGTAGATGTCGCAGGCGATCCTCCTTCAAAGGTCCAGCTGTAGGAGGTCGGTGCTTGCGTGCTTGTGCTTGTATAGTCGTTTTGTACGTTGCGGCAAAGGGTGTTGTCTTGCACGGTGAATGCAGCAACGGGTGCTTCTCCTTGTGGGGTAGAAGCTACAATACAGAAATCGTTTACTGAAGCATCGCCCCAGTTGCCGGCTCCCTGAGCTAATACAGACCCATCGGCTGCAGTTAGAACAAAGCTACCATTGGTAAATCCTTGTCCATCGCCATACACATCATTCATAGTTAGGGTGTAGCAGCCTTCTGCAAGACAAACAGGTGTTACGTTGTGAAGGCCTTGCTGCCCGTTCACATATGGTCCGCCGTTCATCAATATGGTACTGTTCAAGTCGCTAATGGTCCAGCTGGTTTCAGTGCCATAGTAATCGAGAATTACATCCAGTTGTGCAGCCGAACCTGCGGTTACAGCAAATAGCCCGGTTGTTTGATTGTTGGCCGCATTTTCATCGGTGCTTCCATTGGGAGAGCTTGTCCATGCGTAGAACGTATGTGAACCTGTAGCTGGATTAATAGCCGGCAAGGTCACTGTGGTCGATGAACCGGGAGCAATAGTTCCGCTCCAGTTGTAGCTTGAAGTGCCCACACCATTCACATTGTATTGAATAGTCGCAGTAGTAAGTGTGAGACCCCCGAAGTTAGCCAGGGTTACTTGTGGAGTAATACCGCCAGCGCAGTTGGTGCCGCTTGGGCTAAGAATGGCAGTAATACCAATGTCATTTTGATATACCGGCATGCACCCCATCGATGTGAGAATGCTCGTACGTTCTGTTTCCAATGCAGTGCGCATGCGCAATTTCTGGCCATCGGTAAACATATCTTGACAAGTCTGAGAGGTGTAATCCATGTAGTTTGCAACCTGCTGTGTGCCGCTGCAAGCAGGGCTGCTGCAACTACCGGCCTGAATGGTTGGCGGCGTATCGCACACACGGTCACCTTGAGTTGCACAATTGGTTTCACCCGAACATGAAGTTGTTGAATTAAACGTGTGATACAATCCGAGGTAGTGACCAACTTCGTGCGTAAGCGTGCGGTTCATGTTGGTGTACGATTTCAGATTCCCCACAGTACCAAAGGCATTGTAGAGTAACACGATTCCATCAATAGGACTATTTACGGGGAAATACGCATATCCTTGAATACCGCTACCGCCGTCGTTGTTTTCAATTTCATTTACAACCCAGATGTTCAAGTAGGAAGCACGTGGCCAAGTTGAAAGTGCTTTCACGCTCTCTTCAACTGCACCGGTGCCTGCTGAGGCTTCAATGCCCATCGAAGAATAGTTGGTAACTGAACTTCCGTTAACGCGAACAATTCCGTTGGTCGGTTGGCCGCTGGGGTTGCGAGCCGCAAGACAGAATTCAATACCTACATCAACTCCGTTGCCAAAACCATTTGTACCTGTCATCCGACGATAGTCCTCGTTGAGGGCTGCAATGGCTGAATAAATTTGTTCGTCTGTAATGTTGGTTCCCGTTCCATAAGCCTCTCCGTTATGAATTACGTGCACAACTACCGGAATGGTGTAGATTTCATTGGTGCGTTGTGAAGGGTGCATTTCGCGATTCAGACCGAGCTTGTGCTCCATGTAATAGAAGCTTCGGCTGAATTCGATGTTGTGATTCATCAGGGAGTCGTTGAGCATGTCGGAAGGACATGTCGGCGAGCTTTGGGAGATTCCTGCCGTAATAGCCAGGAATGTCAGAAGCAATAGGGAGGTTAGGTTTTTCATTTTGCTCTTTGTTCTTGATTGGACTTTCGTGAAAACATGTCCTTGTACCCTAACCCCCCTGATTTGGTTACGATTAGCAACTAATTTTTCTATAAAAAGATGAAATGAATCGACCAAAACAAGGAATAAGCACATTAAAAACTCACTCCTAATCTCTAACACCTAACCCCTAATCCCTAATACCTAATACCTAACCCCTATACCCTAACACCTAACCCCTATACCCTATTTGTGAACACCGTCCCATTCTCCTTGTTTCTATAAGAACTTTGCATTTGCTATGGCCAAGAAAATCCTTAAAAAAAACAGTGTAGAAAAGTCTACTCCCGACTTGAATTTCAGAGACTTTGTGCTCATTAGGGGCGCTCGAATGCACAATTTGAAGAATGTGAACGTGGCCATTCCACGGTCGAAATTCACGGTTATTACGGGATTGAGCGGATCGGGGAAGTCGTCGCTGGCATTTGATACGCTATTCGCTGAAGGCCAGCGCCGCTATGTGGAAAGCTTGAGCAGTTATGCGCGCCAATTCCTGGGACGCTTGGATAAACCTGACGTCGATGCAATCATAGGTATTAGTCCGGCAGTAGCTATCGAGCAGAAGGTGACCAGTCGTTCGTCTCGATCAACTGTGGGAACAAGCACCGAAATTTATGACTATCTGAAACTGTTGTTTGCTCGAATAGGAAAGACCTATTCTCCTGTAAGTGGAAAGGAAGTGAAGCGTCATAGGGCACAGGATGTACTGGAATACATTCAAGCACAGCCGGAGGGAGCGAGGTTTTACATCATGGCACCGGTTGAAGCCGGTGGAGACATAAAAAAGCGATTGGAGGTTTTTGCACAGCAAGGATTTTCGCGCATGTACGCGGACGGTGAACTTCTGCAAATCGAAGAATTCGCCGGTAAACCCCGCAAATGGAAGTCGCTTTCATTAGTCCTCGATCGACTTGCATTCAATACCGACGATGAAACCATCACACGCATTGTCGACAGCACGGAAAGTGCTTTTTTTGAAGGTCGTGGTGTTTGTCAAATCTTGCTGGCCGATAACAATCAACTGGAACATTTCAGCAACCGATTCGAAGCCGATGGCATCGTATTCGAAGAGCCTACCGTGAATCTTTTCGCCTTCAACAATCCCGTTGGCGCTTGCAAGCGTTGCGAGGGATTCGGATCGATCATCGGCATCGACGAACACCTGGTGATGCCCAATCGTAAACTGAGTGTTTACCAAGATGGTGTTGCTTGTTGGCGGGGCGAAACCATGGGCGAATGGAAAGACCAACTCATCTACCATGCATCGAAATTCAATTTCCCGGTACATAAACCAATTCATGAACTCAGTGCAGAGCAATTGGAGCTTTTATGGACGGGTAACAAGTATTTCCGAGGACTTAACGCATTTTTTTCCCAACTCGAATCAGAGTCTTACAAAATTCAGTACCGTGTAATGCTGAGCCGTTACCGAGGAAAAACACCTTGCCCCGATTGCAAAGGAACTCGTTTGCGAAAGGATGCTAACTATGTGAAAGTGGAAAGCAAAAGCATATCCGAGTTGGTAAATATGCCGGTGGGTGACTGCTATCAGTTCTTTGCAGGGATAACACTCAATGAGCACGACGGAAAAATAGCGAAGCGATTGCTTTTGGAAATTACCAACCGCTTGGGGTATTTGAATGAGGTTGGACTGGAGTACCTCACACTCAATCGTCTTTCCAACTCGCTCAGTGGAGGCGAGTCGCAGCGAATCAATCTTGCAACAAGCTTAGGAAGCGCTTTAGTGGGTTCTCTCTATATTCTCGATGAACCTAGTATTGGCCTTCATTCGCGTGATACCCATCGGTTGATTGGCGTGCTGCAAAACCTAAAGAAACAAGGTAATACCGTGATCGTCGTTGAGCACGACGAAGAGATAATGAAGGCTTCCGACCATATCATCGATATGGGCCCGGAAGCTGGTGTGCACGGTGGGCAAGTAGTTTTTGAGGGTGCTATCGGCGAGCTGATGGCAACAGCAGATACACTTACAGCCGATTATTTGCGCGGCACAAAAACGATTGCGCGGCAGGCCCTGAAGAAAATCGGCAAAGACAGAATCATCATTCAAGGCGCGCGCGAGCATACTCTTAAAAATGTCGACGTTACATTTCCGCTGCGCTGTTTTACGGTGGTGAGCGGTGTGAGTGGCAGCGGCAAATCGACCTTGATTAAGAACATTCTCTATCCGGCTCTTCAGAAGGAGCTTGGAGGCTTTCCATCGGTAAGCGTGGGCGAATACGATACAATCTCCGGTGATTGTAAAACCATAGGAGCGGTCGAATTTGTGGATCAAAATCCGATTGGCAAATCATCGCGCTCCAATCCTGTAACTTACATCAAAGCCTACGATGAAATCCGTTCGTTGTTTTGTCAGCAACCGCTGGCCAAACAACGAGGTTATAAGCCATCGCACTTCAGTTTTAATGTGGAAGGCGGTCGCTGCGAGGCTTGCGAAGGCGAGGGTCGGCAAACGATTTCCATGCAGTTCATGGCCGACATTCAGCTGGTTTGCGAGGCATGCAAGGGCAAACGATTTAAGGATGAGGTAATCGAAATTGAATACAACGGAAAGTCGATTTCGGATGTGCTGGACATGACCATCGACGAGGCAGTTGTCTTCTTTGCCACCGATGTATCGAAAACGGTCAACAAAAACATCGTGGAGCGTTTGAAGCCGCTTCAGCAGGTTGGTCTTGGTTACATTGGCCTCGGCCAAAGCTCTTCGTCGCTTTCGGGCGGTGAAGCGCAACGCATCAAATTGGCTTCGTTTCTTTCGAAGGGGGCGAACGCACAACACACGCTTTTCATATTCGATGAACCTACTACCGGCCTTCATTTTCACGATGTGAAAAAGTTGATAGACTCTTTCCAGGCATTGCTCAACAACGGGCACAGCATTATTGCCATTGAGCACAACCTCGATGTGTTGCGTTGCGCCGATTGGCTGATCGACATGGGGCCCGAAGGAGGTGTTGGCGGCGGAGTGGTGGTGTATGCCGGTCCTCCTTCCGATATTCCTGCTACGACCCACACGGGGCGTTTCCTGAGCTCTTCGCGTAATTAGGGGATGGAGTAGCCATCTGTTAAGCACAGCAGAAAGGCAACTATCGCGTTCTCTTCGGAATCGGTCAAGTGCAGACTTCCTGTGATTTGATGTGCTACGTTTTCTGAGACTTCGGGCTGAAATTGGCCATTCACATCGCGCGCGTTTATGAAGTGAACTACTTCCTTCAGCGTGCTGAAGTATCCGTTGTGAAAGTAAGGGCCTGTATACTGCACATTGCGAAGTGTCGGTACTCGGAATTTGCCATTTTCATTGGTGTCTTCTACAACCTTTCCCAGCCCGAGATCTTTTGCGGCACGGCCTTCGGGATTTATGGAAGCATGTGTCATGTAGAAAGGGTTCCCTTCATTGCGCGGAACTCCCAAGTTGTAATATCCGTAGTTGGTGAAAAGAACGTGTCCGGTGGATGCTTCGGGTTGCATGCTGTGGCACTGGTTGCAGCGTGCTTTGCCTTGAAACAATTCCAACCCCTGTTTTTCCTCTGCAGTCAATTCAACTTTGCCTTGCATCGCAAAATCATACTTCGATGTGAATTCATTGAAAAACGAACTTCGTTCGAAAGTGGCTAATGCGTCGCATACGTTCTTGTAGGCTTCATCTGCATGGCGCATCTTTCCGAATACCTTTTTATAGAGCGGGTAATAAGGAGCATTAAGAACTTCATTCACGAGCGTGGCCGTATCTGCATTGTTCATTTCTGCACTATTGAAAAATGGACCGGAAAGCTGATGCTCCAGCGAATTGCTTCGTCCATCCCA
>CAMAYP010000079.1 GCA_945862415.1 Chryseobacterium gleum
AATGAACCGGGTCCATTCGTGCTGGTTCCTATTCCGCGTTGCACTTGGATGCTGCTCGCACTCGTCGAAAGGTCGGGAGTATTCACCCAAAACACCTGCTGACTTTCGGCATCGTTGAGCGGCACGCCGTTGATGGTTACGTTGACGCGCGCAGGGTCGCTACCGCGTATCCATAAGCCGGTGTAACCCACACCCGCGCCTGCATCGCTGGTCGAAACCAACGACGGCGTTAGTCGCAATACATAGGGAATATCCTGACCATTGTTGAGCTGCGCAATTTTCTTCTCATCGAGCTCGCTGTATGCCATGGGGGTTAAAACTGTAGCACGTGTTGCTTCAATCGTAACCGTAGCAATGGTATCGATGGATGGCAGATTTTCCGATTGCGCAACAGAAGCACTTGCGTATAACAAGCATGCAAAAACGAATAGACCTTTTCTCATTTCTGACGTAACTGTGTTTGTTCAACTTCGTTCGTCGGCCAGGGGGCAGCCAACGAATTGTTTAGCTACCACACTATCTTCCTTAGCAGCATTACCTGCCCAGGTTCAAAGGGTATAATCTCAGTCTCGGCTCAGCCGAAACACCCCTGTGAGAAGGGCGCTAAGATAGATGGATTGCATTCAAACACACAAAGCGGTAAAACAATTAACCGCAAAGACGCAGATAACGCAAAGATTTAAAATCCAATTTGAATCGAATAGCTCAGAAACGACTCACCAATCATTCTCCGCTTTCTTTGCGCCTCTTCGGTCAAAAAAACAAACCGAAAAGACGCAGAAAACGCAAAGCTCAATTCGAAACGCATTTGCATCGAAGGCACTTGAAGTCCTCAATTCTTCTTTGTGCTCTTTGCGCCTCTGCGGTTAAAAAAACAACTGCGGTAAAAGCTCATTGCGCTCGCTGCGGCCTGCTTACAAGATAGACCCCCGCCACGATCATCATCGCGCATCCAATCTTAAACCAACTGATATCACGCGTGTAATCGCGCTCCACCACCGAGGCCAACAACAACGCAAAGATTCCGGCGAAAACGGGTTGCAGGTAGATATACGAACTGGCGATGGTCGGCGACAACCGATGAATAGCCAGAATATTGAAGAGATAAGTAAGAAACGTGGTGCACACAATTACAAATACAACACAGAACCATTGCCAGCTATCGAGCGCCGACCACGACACGGCCTTCAGGCCCATTCCACCAAATGGGAACACCAATGCGATGGCTATCAAAAATGTCCACGCTACAATATCAATGGGATGATACTTCTGCATCAAGGGTTTCACCATGACAAGGTATATCGCATACGAAATACTGTTGAGGAGAATAAACACATCGCCCAACAACGAGCTATGGCCACCCACTTCACCATTACTCGACCACAGCAGCATGGAAGCACCAACTGCACCCAATGCAACGCCCGCAGCCTTCAGCATCGTGATGGATTGCTTGAGGAAAATGGCACTCAACACCATAACGATAATGGGATTGCTCGTCATGATGATGCTGGCATTCACCGGCGAGGTGAGAGCAAGACCGTTGAAGAAAAGAAGCTGATTCGTTGCAACACCGGTAACCGCGCACGCTAGAAAACGCCACCAATCTTCACGCTTGGGGATGACGATTTTTCGAAAGGCAACTATCCAGAATAAAGAAGCAGCACCTATAACGCGCAACGCAATGAAACTAGTTGGCTCAATAGGATCGGGCATCACCGACTTGGCGATGATGAAGTTGGCACCGTAAATAAGTGCCACCGCCAACAAAGCCATATGTGCCCAAAAATTCTTCGCCATCAAAGAGTAGCCTTGGCTTCTGCCACCACCTTAGCGGCATTGCCAATAAAGATGCGGTCGCCGTTGACCATCACGGGACGCTTTAAGAACGTGTACTCTTCCAAAATGTATTTGCGGTAATCCTTCTCGGTGAGCGTCATTTCATTCAAACCCATCGAACGATATTTCATCGCAACGCGACTGAACAACGCCTCGTAAGAACCGGCAAGCTTTTTCATTTCATCAATCTGCGCAGCCGTGATAGGCTCCAACTTGATGTCTTGCATTTCAAATCCTTTCAACTTGCTGCCCCACTCTTTGATGATGCGTTGATTGGTGCCACAGTTACCGAGGTGATATACTTTTTTCATGGTGATTTATTTATGCGCAAAACCACGAATGACATCCAAGAGTTCATTTAGGCCCGGACCAAAATGCTCGTTGTTGTCGACCACCAAATTGCATTCGCTCACAAAGGGCTCCAGGTATTTCTCTTCCGCCGGACGTACGTGATTAAACCACTGGTAGCGAACCTGGTCTTCACCGAAGCCACGCTCCACCGAATCACGGTGTATGCGGCGGTTCAAGCGCTCCTCATGATGTACGTCGATGTAGACTTTATAATCGAGCTGGTTCCAGATTTCTTCGTAGTGAAAAACGAAAAGTCCTTCCATAATGACCACAGGCGCCGGATGCACAATAACCTTCTGAGGCTCCCAAGCCGGGTTGTTGAAATTGTACTCCAGTTTCTCGATGGATTCGCCGTTGATTAACCGCATCATGTCGTCATGAAAATGCGTGCGGTTGATGGATGTCGGCATATCAAAATTGTGCTGCCCGTTTTCATCCACGTGCTGCTTTTCTTTGGGCTCGTAGTAGTTGTCTTGCGACACGAGAGCCAGTTCCTCAGCAGTAAAGTGATTCATCAGCTCACGCAAAAAACTCGTCTTTCCCGAGCCGCTTCCTCCTGCTATTCCGATTAAGAATGTTTGTTTGTGCTTCACGTGGTAAAAGTAATTAGGTTGACAAGCTCTCCGCAATCCCCCTATCATTCGCCAACCTCGGCACTTTATTCTGACCTCCGAGCTTTCCAACCGAACGCATATAATCGTTGAATGCGCCCTTGCGCACACAGGTTACGACTGCTCGACGTAGCACATTTCCCTGAATCAAATCGCGGTAATAAATGTTGCGGCGTTGCATCGAGGCGTCCAACATATTTTCAAGCTGTCCTCGCTTTTCTTCACCTAACTCACTATCCAATTCAAGAAGCCATTCATGATAGGGCAACCCTGAAGCGGGCGACACCATGGGCGCCACATGAAATTCATTCACTTGAATACCGAGTGCAGTGCAAGCTTCCGTCATGGCACCTTCCACTTCGTCGGCAATCACGTGTTCGCCAAATGCACTGGTAAAATGCTTGATGCGACCGGTTACTTTGATGCGGGGCGGATTGAGTGATGTGAACTTCACTGTATCACCAATGCTGTAACTCCAAAGCCCTGCATTGTTGCTAAGCACAAGCGCGTAATTCACTCCTATTCGCACATCACGCAACGATAGCCGAGTAGGACGCTCGTTGAAGTATTCATCGGCCGGAATAAACTCAAAGAAAATTCCGCTTTTGGTATTCAGCAACAATCCATCGGCTTCTTGCGAATCTTGAAACGCAAGAAATCCTTCGCTCGCGGGATACAACTCGATAATGGGAATTCGTTTTCCGATGAGCTGCTCGAACCTTGCGCGGTAGGGCTCGAAGTTCACGCCTCCAAACACAAACAAATCGAAGTCGGGAAATACTTCGCGAATGGTTTGCCTGCCCGACTTCTTCAGCAACACTTCAAAATACATCTGCACCCAATTCGGTATGCCACTTATGAGTGTCATGCGCTCTTGCAGTGTTTCATCGGCAATGCGATTCACCTTCTCCTCCCAATCTTCAATGCAATTCGTTTCAAAAGAAGGCATCCTGTTTTTCTGCAAATAACCGGGAACGTGATTGGCTACTATACCCGATAATCGTCCATAAGGAATGCCACTTGGGAGCTCGTCAAGCTTCGGACTTCCCTGCAAAAAAATCATCTTACCTGAAGTAAATTCCGAACGCCCTGTTTCAGCGATATAACTCAACAATGCATTACGCGCTGTGCCAATGTGATTCGGCATTGAATCGTTGGTGAGTGGTATGTACTTAGTGCCGCTGGTGGTGCCGCTTGTTTTACAGAAATACTTCGGCACACCCGGCCACAACACATCGCGCTCGCCCGACTTCGCGCGCTCGATATAGGAAGTCAATCCTTCATATTCAACCACCGGCATTGCTTGCTTCCAGTCCGCATAAGCAAGCACATCCGACAATCGGTGATCGCTTCCAAATGCAGTTTTGCTTCCGTTCTTCAACAACACGCGCATCACTGCATCCTGACACTCCACAGCTCGCGCAGCATCGCGTTTAATTTGCTTGTGAACAAAGCGCGCATAAAGTTTGGCTGCAAGAGACTTGGCTGACATAACTGCAAATTATCGACGAACGACCGTTGCCTGAAATTTCTTATCGCCTCCACCAATCAGCAAGTGATAGATACCTGAAGGAAGATCCTGGATCGATGGTTTGTACTGCAATTGCATGGACGAATCGAATGAATCAATACGCACAAGTTGACCGGTTAAATCAAACCACTTCGCCTCCATTCGTTCTTTCAAATCTGTGGGCAATTCTATCAGCACTCCATCGCTTGCCGGGTTCGGATAAACGCGCACACGCACTAAATCCGTGCTCGTCTCATTCACCGCATTGAAGGCTCCAAAGTTCATGCGAACCATCGGAAGCATATCGAGATAATACCAGTCGTTGGGAAAATAACGCACCAACGCTGTGCCCTCTTCTGCATCGCCGGACATCGCACAAACAAAATTATCGACTCCGTCTGTGCTGGCCACTGCCACATAATATGCTTCACCGGCAAACAACTGCACAGGTGTATCAAACACCAGGTTGGTCAATATCTGATCACCAAAACCATTCAACATCGAAGCGTCAAGATCAACCAAGGAAGTTACTCCCAATAAATCAGCCTCTATGCCGGTCTCCAGATTAAAACGATACAACCTCCCTTGAATTTGAGCCGGAGTAGAAGACCCAATACCGACTCCAACAGTGATGGAATGACACGTCAAATCTTCCGCTGTAATATGAAAAACATTACCCAACTCATATTCAATATCCGATTGCTCAGGAGTACCGAGATAGACGGCGCTTGCAAAAATTCGATCGCGCGCATATTGCACATCGTTGATGTAAAAAAAAGTGGTGTCGGAGTTGTTCGTCACGTCTTCCTCGGCCTCAAATTGGTTGACATTGAAAGCAAGCTTGTACTCACCTTGCACGGGCGCCATTTGATAGTTTCCTGCGCGCAACTCGAGCGACTCACCCGGATTAATGCCAAAACCCTCTATACCGGTAGACTCATGCACCAACGTCCCTGAAGGATGCGCAAGCACATCCACATGCAACCTGCAATCCGATTGATAGATGCCGCCCAAATTGGTTGCTGTTGCAGAAAACTTCAGGTCGGGCGTCATCGATGTCGGATACTTCGAGTATTGCATGAACTCATATCCGGTTGGGTGTGACGGATCATACAAATCGAAATCACCGTAGTTGTATCCCGCAATCGCAAGGTCATTGTTGTAGGTATCTATCAACTGCACATCATCGATTTGCCAGTAGTAATACATCGCATCAAACACGAAGCGGATGCGCACGCTCGGTTGAAAAGCCACATACGCCGAAATCTGAATGACCTGTTCATCGTAGGGAACAGTCGGATTGGGCACTTCCGGATTCGTGAATACCGGATACCAGTTAAACCCGCCATCGATGGAAACTTCGACAGACGTGTTACCGGTTAGTCGCTTGCAATACTGATTGAACTTTAATGCAACACTGGCATATGCCGAAAGATCGATACTGGGTGAAGTAAGAGTAGCGTAATGGGGCCCCGGCGCCGGTCCCGTTCCGAAATTAGCTTCACTGCACGGCAAATCCGGATTATCCCACCAATTAGAATCGAAGATCATGAAGCCGTTGGCAGCAGTGGGGCTAATGATGGGCTCTCCCAGGTTGCCTACTACGCAACTACCGCGTGAACCAACCTCTACATTGGGGGTTGTGGCAGGCCCGCGAAACTCCCAACTCGCAACACCACCCGATGCAAAACTGGTCCATTCAGTGCCAAGGCCATTGGCAAAATCTTCTGACCAAATTACATCACGCTCACCTCCTGACTGTGCAAAAGCATGCGGGTCCAAACCATAGCTGCCCGGTGCAGGTGAAAAACGATACTGCCCATTCGCTGCAAAAAAAGCGAGTAGCAGAAAGGCTGCAGTGTATAGAGATTTCATAGTTTCAATTGTTCGCAACGAATATAGGAAAGAACACCAGGGGCAGACTTTTCAAACTTCGTTCACAATTAGACTGCTATTACCACCTCCATCAGGTCTCGGGTTGTATGCCAAAGATTGAATTCGCGTGTGCCATGCACTCCGTTGTAACGTGCCTTGATAGCGGTGTCTCTGCACTGAAACGGCAGCACCTCAATATCCTCCGCAAACTCCACATGCTCGCCCCAAAACTTGAATATCGCCTCCTTGGCGCTCCAAACAATCGTCAAAGCACGCAAGGTTTCATCGTACTTTTCAAGCCAACCCCACTCGGTCTCTGAACAAAACTTGCTTCGGATTATGAAAATCTGTTCGGTCGGCAATTGAATGTCAATCCCAATGTTGACCGATGATGTAACAACCGCCAAACTGCCCTTACAATGCGAAATCGAAACGGCTCCTGAGGAAATAACCGGCTTGCCATTTGGCAAAAAATCGAGCCGTTCTATGTCAAGTTGCTTCAACAAAATGCGTGTACCCAACCACTCACGCCTGCGATGTACGGCCTTTATTATCGGCATTTCTTCCCCCTTACTCAACGACTCCCATAGGAGCGCCAACTCCTTTTCTGTCTCAGAAGGCGTCCACAAAACCCATTTAAATGGAGTGTTCTCTATGGTTGAATGAACTATTTCTACTTGCATGGGTTAATGAAATGTGCAAACCTACGAAAGAGCTATTTTTTTTCGGTTTTGTTTAACGAAACGTCTTATCTTAATCCTATCTTTGCACCCTCTTTTTCAAGTTATTAAAACCAATTAACATGAGCATTCCAACAGCCGAAAAGGTTACAACCTACAAAGTAAAAGACATGAGCCTCGCCGAATGGGGCCGTAAAGAAATCAAATTAGCCGAGGCCGAAATGCCTGGTTTGATGAGCTTGCGCAAAGAATTTGGTCCGTCAAAACCTCTTGCAGGTGCTCGCATCGCAGGCTGTTTGCACATGACTATCCAAACGGCTGTGCTCATCGAAACGCTCGTTGAATTGGGCGCCGAAGTGAGCTGGAGCTCATGCAACATCTTCTCTACACAAGACCACTCTGCAGCTGCTATTGCTGCCGCAGGCATTCCGGTGTATGCTTGGAAAGGTATGGACAACGAAGAATTCGACTGGTGTATCGAGCAAACGCTTCACGCATTTACCGGTGGCCAAGCGCTCAACATGATTCTCGACGATGGTGGTGATCTCACCAACATGGTTTTTGATAAATACCCAGAATTGGTATCCGGCATCCGCGGTATCTCTGAAGAGACTACCACCGGTGTACTTCGCTTGTACGAGCGTGAGAAAAACGGAACCTTGTTGTTGCCTGCTATCAACATCAACGACTCTGTTACCAAGAGCAAATTCGACAACAAATACGGATGCCGCGAATCACTTGTGGATGCTATCCGTCGCGCTACCGACCTTATGATGGCCGGTAAAGTAGCTGTAGTAGCAGGTTTCGGTGACGTAGGAAAAGGCTCTGCCGACTCATTGCGCAATGCAGGTGTTCGCGTTATGGTATCTGAAATAGACCCAATCTGTGCATTGCAAGCTGCTATGGAAGGCTACGAGGTGAAGAAAATGGACAACGCTATTCCTGAAGCTGATATCGTAGTAACTGCTACCGGTAACCACAACATCATCGTAGATCGTCATTTCAAAAACATGAAGCACAACGCAGTAGTGTGCAACATCGGTCACTTCGACAACGAAATTGATATGTCATGGCTGAACACCAACTACGGTGACACCAAAGACACCATCAAGCCTCAGGTTGACAAGTATTCAATCGGTGAGAAAGACATCATCGTGTTGGCTGAAGGCCGCTTGGTGAACCTCGGTTGTGCTACCGGACACCCATCTTTCGTGATGAGCGCATCATTCACCAACCAAACAATCGCTCAACTTGAGCTGTGGGCTAACCACAAAAACTACGAGAACAAAGTGTATGTTCTTCCTAAACAACTCGACGAAAAGGTTGCACGCTTGCACCTTGCCAAAGTAGGAGTAGACTTGGAAGAATTGACCCAAAGTCAGGCCGACTACATCGGCGTGAAGATGGAAGGTCCATACAAATCTGACACTTACAGATACTAAGAGGGACAAAGGGCAATGGGCGAAGTAGCTGCTGCCTAAATCCCAAGAACTATAACATGAAAAGGCCGGAATTTCCGGCCTTTTTCGTTGTAGATATATTCAATTTGAAATGCTATGAGTGCGTGGCCAACACACCGCTCTCGCCGTGATGTGCGCGATCAATGCCATATACAGGACCTTGGTACTCTTCATTATAAGCCAAGGCCAAATTCAAGATGTAAAACACATTAAACACGGATACCAGTATATAATCTAAGATGGAGTACTTGCCAAACGACTGCGCCAACTCAATACACAAACGGAAAAAGAAGTACACGTTGTAAAACGGCACAAGAAAATATGCCAGATGGCTTACGGGCCTTCCAACCATCTTCAACACAATTGCTACATTCCAAACCGGAATAAAGGCTGCCACCCAAGGCTGATTTGCTTTAGCGAATAAACGCGCCGCACCCAACGAACCGATTACGAGCAGAAAACCCGCAAGGAACGTATACCCCGCATACTCATTCACCAACGACTGAAAAATGCTTGAGGAATTCATGTTAAAAAAGATTTAGTTAATGAAGAGACTTTTCTCTCCTACTCAAAAGACGCCCTGAAAACCAAAAGGTTGCCTAACTAAAACCCCTGATTATGATGACATACATCAGTCCTCCCCAATACTCAGTACCCAATATTCAGTACCCAGTGCCCACTCACTTCGTGTACGGTCCAACCTCCACCACGTTGCTTTCATTCATATCGCGGTCTACAATCTTCACCTTAAAGAGCACGGTGTCATATTCGCTTGGCAAGTTCCAGGCAGACATAGCAATGCGTATATCGCCTTCCTGCGTTTGATCCTGCCCTGTGGGTTTAGCCCAGGGCACGACGTAGTAAAACGGAACATCACCATCGGGAAATGGCCCGTCGCATGGATCAATCGGCACCAACACCCACTGGCCATTTTGCTTCTCGTAATACTCGGCATATAAGTTCCACCTACGAATGCACGGATCGAACAACCCGGTTGTGTCGCCTTCTTCCAATCCGAAATTACCGTCGCCGTCTGTAAAACCGAGCACCATCGTGGAGCCTGTTCCGACTATATCGAGCCTGCCACTAGTAAGTCGGGGCTCGTCCGGAAAATTCTCGCGCTCCAAACAACCACCGAAAAAGAAAGAAATTCCGAATAAAATGAGTGCGCGATTCATGATGCTCAAAACTATCGATTTTCTTTGTTCCCGAATGAAAAATCTGCCTGATCCTTTTTCCATTGATTCCGAAGCTGCCTTCACAGATGCAGCATTGGCAATCTTCCGGCACCAGGCGGAACAGTGCGACATCTACCGCCGCTATTTGCAGGCGATAAAAGTCACTCCGAACTCTATACAACATGTCAATCACATTCCCTATCTGCCCATTGGCTTTTTCAAAACGCACAAGGTGGTTACGGGTGATTTTATGCCTGAAATAACCTTTACAAGCAGCGGCACAAGCGGAAATAACACGAGTCGACACCACGTTCGACTACTCGACACCTACCGCAAGGCTTTCCAGCATGCTTTTGAGTTGCAATACGGATCGCCTTCTCAGTACATGATTTGCGCCTTACTCCCCTCCTACCTCGAGCGTGAAGGTTCATCGCTTATTCTGATGACCGAAGAACTCATCGAGCAAGCGCAACCCGGCAGCGGATTCTTTCTGCAGCATCACAGCGAACTGCGCGAGCAACTCGAACGCAATGAAGCAGAAGGAAAGAAAAATCTATTGCTTGGTGTCACCTTCGCCCTGCTCGATTTCGCGGAATCGATGCCTACTTCCTTGCCGAACACGATCATCATGGAAACGGGCGGCATGAAAGGCCGACGCAAAGAACTCATTCGCGAAGAGGTGCATCGCATTTTGAAAGATGCATTTCAAGTAAAGCACATTCACAGCGAATACGGCATGACAGAGCTACTTTCTCAAGCCTACTCGCATGGCGATGGCATCTTCCGTTGTCCGCCCTGGATGAGCGTATCTGTGCGCGACGTGCAAGACCCGCTCAGCAACTTCTCATCAGGTAAAGGCGGACTCAACATCATGGATCTGGCGAACATCGATTCGTGCGCATTCATCGCCACGCAAGACCTCGGGATTGTCCACCCCAACGGCACGTTTGAAGTCACCGGACGCTTCGACAACGCCGATGTGCGCGGGTGTAATTTGATGGTGGTGTGAGTTCCAATCATTTTTTTTAACCGCAAAGGCGCAGAGAAAGCAAAGTTTTTAGAAGTACCTCTCTGCATTCTCCGCGCCTCTGCGGTTAACAAAAAAAACACCAACCATTAAGCAACCTATCATAGTCCACTGCGTCTCTAAATCGGAGCACAACTCCACGATAAAACTAAAGCCGCTAGGCGTGCTGCAACACCCTTTCGGTTTTTGACTATCATGATTTCCTAAACAAATAAACCGGGTTGGAAACGATCCGGTTTATTTTTTTGGTTTTAACCGCAGTTTGGTTTTAACCGTAGAGGCGCAAAGTTCGCTAATAGTTATTCTCTGCGTTCTCTGCGCCTTTGCGGTTAAATAAAACCCACCCTTCGCAAAGGAATATATTCCCATAATTTATAGGTTGCATTCCTTTGTTATTTATCGGACCCTTGCGGCTAAAAATGACATACAAAGAAATCTCCTACGCTGTTATTGGCGCAGCAATGAATGTTCACAAAGAACTCGGTCCCGGTCTACTGGAAAAAGCCTACCAGGAATGCTTGTGTTACGAAATCGCCAAGCTGGGATTGCACGTAGAAAAAGAAATAGCTATGCCACTGGTCTATAAAGGTGTACAACTCGACTGTGGCTTTCGATTGGATATACTTGTGGAAGATTGCCTAGTTGTTGAAACAAAAGCTGTCAGCGTGATTCACGAGATACACCTCGCACAGCTTCTTAGCTACCTCAAACAGGGCGACTACCGACTTGGACTTTTAATAAACTTCAATACCGTTGTACTGAAAAATGGAATTCAAAGGGTGGTGAATGGGCTGCATGAATAATTTTTACCGCAAAGGCGCGGAGAACGCAGAGAATAACTCTTTGCGAACTTTGCGCCTCTGCGGTTAAAAAAACAAATTTCCGGTTAAAGCCCGGCCCTCAGCAAGAAGTAATTCTTCTTCCCTCTTTGCAACAACACTACTCCACCGGCCAATACATCGGCTGTTGAAAGCATGCGCTCGGCATCGACTTTAACCTTATTCACGCTGATACTTCCTTCCTGCAACGCGCGTCGCGCCTCGCCGTTCGACTTCATAAAGCCACTCTTCACAAGCGCATCCACTATCGAAAGCCCCGCCGACAATTCCTCGCGCGACACATCGCCTTGAGGCACGCCTTCGAAAATTTCCATCAAGGTCTCACTACTCAGCTTGCGCAAATCTTCATCGGTGCTCTTGCCAAACAAAATGTCCGATGCAGCAACCGCAGCTTCATAATCCGCCACTGAATGCACGCGACACGTAATATCTTTCGCTAACGCTTTTTGCATCGGGCGCTTGCCCGGGTCTTGCGCTTGCTCGGCTTCGAGCGCTTCAATCTCTTCACGCGTCATCAAGGTGAAGATGCGGATGTACGTCGACACGTCAGGATCACTCGCATTCAACCAAAACTGATAAAACTTGTATGGCGATGTGCGCTTCGGATCCAACCAGATATTGCCGCTCTCGGTCTTCCCGAATTTCGTTCCGTCAGCCTTCTTGATCAATGGTGTCGTCAAAGCGAACGCCTGACCACCGTCCTTGCGACGAATGAGCTCTGTGCCGGTCACTATGTTGCCCCATTGGTCGCTTCCGCCCATCTGCAACATCACGCCACTGTTCTTCCACAAATAATAGAAGTCGTAGCCCTGCACCAATTGGTAGCTGAATTCAGTAAACGACATGCCGGTTTCCAAACGGCTCTTCACCGAATCCTTCGCCATCATATAATTCACGCTGATGTGCTTGCCCACATCGCGGATAAATTCCAAAAAGCCAAACGACTTAAACCAGTCGTAATTATTTACCATTGCCGCCGAGTTCTCGCCGCAATTGAAGTCAAGAAATTTCTCAATCTGCCCTTGCTGACACGCTTGGTTATGACGCAGCGTTTCTTCATCCAGCAAATTGCGTTCGGCACTTTTACCACTA
>CAMAYP010000080.1 GCA_945862415.1 Chryseobacterium gleum
AGCGCCCTGCTCCTGTAAAGCAATAATGAGGCTTCTGAGGCCGTTCGATTTTCAATTCTAATTCCTTTTTTTTATGAAGCGCACTCTTGCAACTGTTCTTTTTTTGTCAGTTCAGGTTGGTTATTTAGTTGCTCAGAGTGCCGACAGCACGAGCAATTTCAAGGTTTATATCAATTGTAATTACTGCTACCAGGATTTTCTGAAGACCCAAATTACATGGGCCAATTTTGTGCAAGATCAATTTGTGAGTGATGTAGACCTTACTATCACCAGCTTGCGCACCGGTAGCGGTGGCAATGAATACCAGTTGCAGTTTGCGGGCAAGCAAGCACTGGCCGGATTGCGTGATACCATGAAGTTTAGCACGAATGCCATCCAAACAGATAATGAGGTGCGCGAAATCCTTGCTCGCAAGGTGAAGCTTGGGCTTGTGCGCTATGCTGCCTGCAGCAGCACAGGCGACTGCCTCAAGATAGAAAGTACATCTGCGCAGGATAGCTTGGATATCGGCATTGGCAGTAACCCCGATGAAGATCCTTGGAATGCATGGGTATTTCGGGTGGGGGCTAATGGGAATCTAGGCGCGCAAAAAGTGTATCAGTCAGGTTATTTCAACTCCTCCGTATCGGCCTCACAGGTGAAGGAGACGCATAAAATATCCTTCGATGTGCGAGCGAATTACAGTGAGCAACGGTATGATTATTCAGGGTTTAAAGACACGTACATATTGCGCTCTCAATCGGCCAATGCTTCGTATGTGCATTCCCTTAATGATCATTGGTCGGCCGGTGGTTTTGCTTACACAGAGCGAAGCGATTTCAGTAATTATGACTTATTTCAAAACGTTGCGGGGGCTGTTGAGTACAATGTTTTTCCATACCAAGAGGCCCAAACCAAATCGCTGACGATGGTTTACCGCGCAGGCTTTACCTATTACGATTTTCAGGAAGAAACGATTTTCAATAAAACGGTTGATCTCATTCCTGCTCAATCGCTCACGATTGCAGCCTCGTTTACCAAAGACTGGGGGCAGTTGTCGACAGGTGTGGAAGTGGCCAGTTTTCTAAATGATTTCAATCGCAACCACTTGTTCTTTTGGTGCAACTACGAGGTGCGCATCTTCAAAGGGCTTTCGGCGAGCTCTTGGATGAGCTACAGCATTCAGCGCGACCAAGTGAACATCCGACTCGATGGCGCGTCTCAGGAAGAAGTGTTGTTGCAACAGCAGCAGTTGTTGACAGGCTTTGAAATGAACGCCTATGTGGGATTGAGCTACCGATTTGGTTCGATCTATAACAACGTGGTGAATCCGAGGTTTAATTGAGAAGGGCGAGGTGCGAAGTACGAGGTGCGAGGTGCGAGTCTGCAAAGGTAAACCGTCATCCGTAATCTGTCATCTGTAATCTGTCATCCGTAATCTGTAATCCGTCATCATCCTGCAACAGCCTTGCGTATTGCGTTCGCGTCGAAAGGGCCGTAGACTTCCTTGCGAGGGCGAAGCGATGAAGTGCCTTTTGATTGGAGGAATTTTTCGATGGGGTCTTCGTCGATGTAGAGCGGTTGTGCAACTCCTTCGGCAATCATCTGCGCTGCATAGTCCTTATAGATGGAATACTCTTGCAGGGCGTAATTTGAAATTTCGAAGCCCAGTGCATCGAAGAATGTAGTAGAGTAGATGCTGATCTGAATGCGCGATTCTCGCAGGAGCATCGAAAGTGATTGCTCGGTATCTATGATTACAAAACCTTCTTTTTCCAATGCTCTATATAACTCCTTGTTCTTTTCGAGCGGATGCATTTTGATGACCCATTTCCATTCCGGGTGTTTTTCCATGCAGGGTTTTAACCGCTGCGCATAGGCTACATATTCTGCGTGCATGTTTTTTTGCGCACAGATGAGCACCTGATGCGTTGGGGCTGTTGCTTGCGGCTTAGCTTCCGGTTGCCATAGGTAATCGCCGCCTACAGTAATGCTCGAATCATTGAATTCAATTCCCTTGAGCAACAGCTCTTTCCAGTAGTTGCCATACACGCAAATGTGATCAGGGAAGAAAGCGTTTTTAACTCCGTCCTTGAAAACGGACGGATATTGATAGTATAAATCGTTGCCGGAAATCAGGCCGTGTTGAAACTCTATGCTGCGTATTCCGAGTATGTTCAACGCCGCTATCAGCCCTTCGGTGTGGTAGTGACTGATGAACACAACCGACTTAACCGGTTGCTTTTGAAACAGTGCATTGTAGAAACGGAAGTCGTCGAAGAAGACGTGCAGTGCAGATAGTATATGCGCTTTTTGTTTTTCAGACCAAGCGTCTGATCGAAGCGTACGTTGGGCAATCTCCGTAACTTCTTTGAGCAGCGCTATTTCCTTGTTGTCGGGAGCTGCAAAGTTGCGCGGTATCGAAGCGAGCGAGGCATCGCAACGCAGACGAGGCTCATCCTTGCGGCTCAATGCGGAAACAGTGCTTGGTTCAAAGAGGTCGACGGCGCACTCCATGTAAATGGAATGCCAGCGATCTGCGCTATCGCGGGCGATGCGCGCAGGATCGATAAAAACGATTTCGCGAAGTGCCGGTCTTTTGCCCGGCTTGCGACGAAGCGCTTTGTATTGCATCAACGCCCACTGAGCCACAAGGGGCCAATGCAAGTAGTTTTTGAGGATGCGGTAATCGGCCCCGGCTTGCTCGTAGGTGAGGGCATGCTGGAAAATTTTCAGGTACGAAAAGCGGGTGCCACGATACAACGATGAGTCACTCAATTTTTCTTTGAAAAGAGCATTGAGGTGCTCAAACGATTGTATTTGGATTTCGCCCGACACGCTTACTTGCCGGTGTAAGGTTGTTCAATGGCTGTCTTCAAAGCAGCAGCATCGAACTTGTTGCCTTCAATTCCTTCAAACGATTTGATGATGTTGCCATTCCAGAGGTAGAACAAACCGGGTGTGCTTGCGTTGCTACCCAGCACAGTCCAGAATTTCGGAATATCGATCACCTGATAGGGTTTGTTGAAGCCGGTTTCCTTCAAGAACTCCGGAATCAAAAAGGATTCTTCGTCCATGAAGATGATGTAGGTGTCGGGCAGTTTCATTTTCGCTGCCAGCGCTTTGAGTTCTTTTGCTGTTTCGCGGCAATGGTCGCAACCCGGTGCAAAGAAGCAAACGAGCTTTTTACCTTCATCGAGATTTACCTTTTTGCCACCGATGGTTTTGAATTCAGCGAAACGAGATTTCACTTTGGCGGGCTGTGTTTCTTCTACTTTCATTCCTGAAGCAGTATCGGCAGGAAGTGTTACTGCTTTGGTTGTATCCACATAATTACTTTGAACAAGACTATCATCCTGGTCATCGACAGAAGGCACGTTGTTTTCTCCAATAACCTCGGTTGTTTGTTCAGTCTCCTCTTCACATGGGCAAAACGGAAAAACCGCGAACATGCCAAATGCTGAAACGGAGTAGATGAACATGGGCACCATGAATCGATTTTGTCCTTTTTCATGTTCCTGGGTGGTGCGGTAGATGTAAACCAAAAGACCGAGGGTGAGCACGTTCTTAATAAACGCTTCGAGCGGTGTCATAGGAATGAGCTGGCCAAAGCAACCGCAGTTACCATTCATAGCGCCGTGCTTCACCATTTCAATGGAAAGATGGACACAGAAGGCTACCAGCAAGAAGGCTGTAACCGGAATTACGAAGCGCTTGATGAAGTGGCGTTGGAGAATGGCAATACCGATAGCAACTTCCAATGCAATGAGGAGGCGAGAGAAGTAGGGGGCATCGCACCATCCGCAAATGCCTAAATCGACCAATTGTTTTTCGAACATCCAAAGCGGAAACATTTTGGATACGGCAGACACTAGAAATAAAATGGAAACAACGATGCGCGCTGTCCAGGGAAGGTATGCTTTCATAACAATGATTTTAATGCTGTTATAATTAGTGTAGTATTTATTCTGTATAAGATAAGCTTAGCTGTCCGTTGCTAAGTGTTTTGGTAGCACCGCTCAAAGGGTTTACTAAGGTGGCTTGGAATGTCGCTTCCAGTCGATTGGTTGATTCATTATGACTGGTGATGGTGATGGTTCCCGGCTGCTCGTTGGTTACTTCCCACACTACAGCCAAGCCGTCGGTGTAGAGCATGAAATTGGCATCGGCAGAAAGTTCGTGAGTTCCAACCGATAAGCTGTCCAGTTCTAAGGTGAGCGTTTGTCCTTGTAAAGAAATTCCATTCACGGTGAGAAAGATGCCATAGTCGCCAAACAAGCTGGCATTGGCGCAACGCTCAGTTCCATCTGTTGTCCATTTGAGTGTGCCGTTGGGTAGACCGCAAACAATCGGCGTTTCGATTTCTTCTTCCTCTTTATCCTTGCATGCAGTGAATACAAGTATTGCAGCAAATAGAATTGCCATTCCTGATAAAAGCCTGTAGCTATTGGATTTCATAGTGCGATCAATGGCCGGCAATTTAGCGGAAAAGCAGGTAAACCGCATATATAACGAACGATAAATAGCCCTAAGAAATCGTTAACGGAATTTACTCGGCTGCTTTAGGCGGCTGTCCGTAAGCTTTTGCGCTGTCGTTCAGAATAGCAATGAGTTTCTTCGACATATCGTTGAAGTAGCGCTTGGTGCGATAGCCTACAACCCATTCGATACCGCGCACGGCATTGGTCAGGAACATCTCATCGGCAGCCAAGAGGTTGTGTGGATTGAGCGTGCATTCGTACACTTTGATTTTGTGTTCCAGCGCAAGGTTGATGACGTTCATGCGCATGGTTCCGGCAACCGGGCCGTCTTCGAGCGTTGGAGTATAAAGTACACCGTTGGAAACGATGAACAGATTGCTCGAGTTGGACTCGATGATAGACAACTTACTATTCTGAATAAGTGCCTCATCCAATCCCTTGTCGCGGGCATGAATACCGGCTTGCACGTAGAGCTGGCAATTCAGTGTTTTAAAAACCGAAAGCTTGTTGACTTCCTTTTTGAAGTCCATGAAAATGTCAACTTGTCTGCCTGTGCTATTGAGCACAAACTCATTATCGAGAAGTGGCTCGGCCTCGATGAAATAGGTCATTTCATCTTGCTTGGGCAGATAGAAACCGGTTGACTTACGGTAGAAGGTAATGCGCATGCGACCACCGGCAGTGATGCCGTTGCGTTGCAAGAGTTCTTGAACCTCAGCGCGAAGCTTTTCTAGTGAGAAATCTTCTGAAGGGCGGATCTTAAGTGCTGCTGCGGTGGCTGTAATGCGAGCGAAATGACTCTCCAGATAAAGAGCCTTACCATTCACAATGCGCATGCTTTCGAAGAATCCATCCGCAAAACGAAACGCACGATTGTCTTTTGCAATCGTGGCAGATGCATCGCTTAAAAATTCCCCTTTGTGAAAGACGTAGCTCATCGGGTTGGTTTTATTCGAGAGTCCGCACAACGTCCAGTAAGTCGCTGTTGGTAGGTATGAGTATTCCTCTTACTCCAACTTGCTGAGCACATTGCACATCGCGTTCACGGTCGCCCACCATAACACTTTTCGCTGGGTCGATGTGGTAGCGAGCCAATGCACGTTCCATTAACAGACGCTCCGGTTTTCTCGTCAGTGAATTTCCGAATTCAGGGTGATGCGCCGAGTAGAAGATCCTTTTGATTTCAACACCCGACTCTTGACAAGTGCGATGCAGCATTTCATGTATGTCGGCAACGGTTTCATGCGTGTACAGGCCTTTGGCAATGCCGCCCTGGTTGGTAATGACAACGATGATATAGCCTTTTGATTGAGCCAACACCAGCGCTTCAATCACGGTTGGAAGAATGATGAATTCTTCGAGACACATGGTATAGTCGCCGGGATCATGATTGATAACCCCATCGCGATCGAGGAAGAGTGCCTTGTGTTTCATAGTTTATTGTGCCTTTCTTGTTTTTGATCGAACAGTGAGCCATGCGATGAAAAGGGCAATCAACATGAGGAAGGATGCCGTAATAAAAGCTGCTCCCGGGAAGTAATGATTTCCAGGTTGTGTGAAATGACTGAAGATGCCCGCCATGAGCAAAGGGCCTATGATCGAGGTAATGCTTTGAACGCTTGTGATGAGTCCTTGAAGCTCACCTTGCGCGTTGGAGGGTACCGACTCGGTCATGAGCGATTGAATAGCGGGGCCGTTGATGCCACCGAGGCAATAGGGCAGAATGGCCGCCATCATCCATGCTCCCGTTGGCGCCAAACCGAATCCGGCCATCCCAATGGTGTAGAGAGTTAGTCCGACTAGCATCGCGTTGGAATTGCCTATGCGTGTGTTTACGACTCTCACCAACACTCCTTGAACCAACGCCACAATGATACCCACGGTCATAATGGAAATGCCGATGGCCTTTTCTTCCCAACCAAATTTGAGCATGGTGTAGTATTGCCAGTTCGTCATTACAGCTTGCGCGCCCAGATATAGCAGAAAGAACACAAGTAAATAGCCTAGAATGCTCTTATGCTTGGCGATATTGATAAACGCACCTATAGGGTTGGCTCTTTTCCATTCGAATGGTCGGCGACGATCGGAGGGCAGCGACTCGGGCAATATGAAGTAGCCATAGAGCCAGTTGAGCAACGATAGAATTGCACAAGCAATGAAAGGCACCCGAACGCCCCACTGAGCCAATAGCCCGCCCACGCCCGGACCAATAATGAAGCCCAGACCGAAGGCAGCGCCGAGCATACCGAAGTTCTTTGACCGATTGTCGTCGGTGCTTATGTCGGCTATGTAGGCGGATGCGGTGGTGAAACTAGCACCCATAATTCCTGCGATTATTCGGCCGGCAAACAGCCAACTCAAGGTAGGAGCGAAAGCCAGTAGCAGGAAATCGAGTCCGAAGCCAAACAGGGAAAGCAATAAAACAGGGCGACGTCCATAGCGGTCGCTCAGACTGCCCAAAATGGGCGACATCACAAACTGCATGATGGCAAACCAAAACATAAGCCAGCCGCCAATAACAGCAGCTTTGCCTTCGTCGCAATTCTCCATACTCATGATGAGTTTTGGAAAAACCGGAATGATGATGCCGATGCTGATGGAGTCTATCAGTGCGGTAATTAGGATGAATAAAATGGCCGGTTTACGCTGAGCAGTCATATGGGGTGCAAGATACAGCGGTCAACTATTCGTCGGGCGTTTCTTCCTCGCTCATCCATTCTTCTTCGAAATCGAAATCGGTATAGTCGTCGAGTTCGCGGCGTTCTTTCTTGGTTGGTCTGCCCAAGCCTCTTCCTCTGTCGAGTCGGAACTGCATGCGAATCATCTCCAGCTTGGCCATTTCATCCGGCGCGGTTACATCGAGTGCATGAGCTGCCACCAATTTTGCTCCCAGGCGTGCTCGCGGGAATGCAAGTGCTTTATAGGAGAATAGGATAGGGCCTTTGCGCACAGTGAGCACATCCCCGATTTTCACCTCGCGGCTGGCTTTTACAGCGGCGCTGTTGACCCAAACCTTTTCCAGTTTGCATTGGGAGGCTGCGAGCGAGCGTGTCTTATATACGCGAATGCACCAGAGGAATTTGTCGACGCGCATACAACTTAGAAATCGATCTGGAGGTTGAAGCGCTTGCGCAGCGTGTCGAGCGATGGATTGACTGCCACCAGCGAATCGAAGCGTTGCTTGGCGGACTGGTAGGTCGACTTGATTTCATCGGGGCGCATGATTTCTACTTTGAAGTCGATACCTCGAATGTCGAAAACGGTGCGCATGAATTCGGCCAGCTGGTTGCGGTTTTCGTTGAAGTACATTTCCTGGGTTACGCTGGGCAGTCCGATGCGCAAGGTGTTGCCCAGCCGGAGTTCGACTTCTGCAACCTTGAAGGCGCTTTGGGCTTGCATGTTGTGCGACATGCGTTCATCGGCAAACCGATTCCAGGCCTCTTGTAACTCAGCAGTGGTGTATTCTCGGGTAGGTTTTTCGAGAGCGATTTCCTCTTGTTCTACGGCTACTTGCTGCTGTTGTTGAGCGCGCTTGGCCATCACGCTTTTGATGCTCACCGACTCGCTCGATTGCAGGATGAGGTTGCGTTTGCCCAGCGCCGGCGGTGCCGCTTTGGCAACGGAAGGGGTGGTGAGGGTAGTTTCGTTGGCAGGCTGAACGTTTTCCTTTTTGGGAATGCTTTCAATCGGTTGCGGTGCCGTTGGTCGAGCTGCAGCCCTTGCTGTGCCGGCGGAAACTACCGGGGAACGATTAGTTCCCCTAAACGGCTTCAGTTGGAACTTTTTTTTTTCGCCTTCTCTGTTGTAGAGAATGCTTGCGAGCTTCATGAGCGTCAGTTCAACCAACAGGCGTTGGTGCTTGCTGGCGCGAAACTGCGTGTCGCATTCATTCACCATTTGAAGCCCTTGAATGAGTAGGCGCAAATCGGAGGCCACGGCCTGAGTCTTATATTTCTCCGCAACTGACTCGCTCACTTCCATGAGCGGAATGGTTTGCGCGTCTTTACTTACCAGCAGGTTGCGGAAGTGGCCGCCAAGACCGGTTATAAAGTGGTGTCCGTCAAAACCGTTGTTGAGTACTTCATCAAAAAGCACGAGGCAGCCGGCTACATCTTCCGCTAGAATCAAATCGGTCAATTTGAAATAGTAGTCGTAATCCAATACGTTGAGGTTTTGGATTACAGCCGAGTAGGTGAGGTTGCGACCGCAAAACGCTACCACCTGGTCGAAGATGGAAAGCGCATCGCGCATGGCGCCGTCGGCTTTGGTAGCAATCACGTGCAATGCCTCCGGCTCCGCTTGCACACCTTCTTTGGTAGCAATAGAAGCCAGGTGATCGGCGATGTCTTTTATCTTGATGCGGTTGAAGTCGAATATCTGGCAACGGCTCAAAATCGTTGGAATGATCTTGTGCTTCTCTGTAGTTGCCAAAATGAAAATGGCGTGTGCCGGTGGCTCTTCGAGTGTTTTCAGGAATGCGTTGAAGGCCGCAGCGGAGAGCATGTGAACCTCGTCGATGATGTACACCTTGTATTGCCCTGTTTGAGGCGGTATGCGCACGCTGTCAACAATAGAACGAATGTCGTCGACACTGTTGTTGGACGCCGCATCGAGCTCAAACACGCTGAACTGCATATCGTCGAGATGTTCGCCCATGGCACCGTTTACAGCCTTAGCGAATATGCGAGCACACGTGGTCTTTCCTACACCACGCGGACCGGTAAACAGATAGGCTTGCGCTATTTGATTGTTGGCAATAGCACTTTGCAAGGTGGTCGTGATGTGTTGTTGACCCACCACCGTTTCCCAGGTGTCGGGACGGTATTTTCTTGCTGAAACGATAAAATGCTCTGCCATAGGTTCGCAAAGATGAGGCAGGGGCGGCCTGCGTAATTCACAATTTTCCAACAGGCGTTAGTATTGCAGTATTAGAGGATTGTAGGGTGCTAATGGCGCCATTATTCTCATTCTCATTGTGTTTCTGTTTCTCATTCTAAAAAATTCCAGAAAGAGAAACAGAAACACAATGAGAATGAGTGTTCCGCCCCCTACAATCCTACAATCCTACAATCCTCATATGTTCTCCAAACTCCGTTTCACAAATCCCGCCAGCTCTTCACCCTTCAATAAGCCTTTGCTGAGCAACGCCAGGTCAATGGCATGCTTCATTTTGGACTCGTTGAGGACGGTGTTGCCGTCGGTATCTGTAACTGTGTTACCAAACAGAGGGTGGTTGGCGTTTGCCACCAGGTTGTAGCTGTCGGGGAGGGCTCCGTAGAAACCGCCGCCGCCCATGGCGCTTTGCTCCTTCATGCGACGCATGAACTCATTTTGTGTTACCACAAACGGAGCCTCGGTGGGCGAGAGGTTGGCAAATTCGACGTGGTATTTTTTCGCATCGATCATCTTCTCGAGTGCAGTTGTGATTCCATTTTTCTGATCATCAGATAGGGCAGAGGCCGTGTTGTCGTCTTTCTCAATCAACTTATCCATCACATCGGCATCCACACGCTTGAAGCGCAAACCGCTGTGCTTTTGCTCGAGTTTCGAGATGTAGTGCGAGGCCAATGGACCGTCGAGCATTACAACCTCCCAACCGCGCTCGCCGGCGGCTTGTATCGCGGTGTACTGCTCTTCGTGGTTGTTGGCATACAGTACCACTGTTTCGCCCTTCTTGTCTTTCTGAGTGTCCTTGATTTTCTCCTTGAACTCTTCCAAATTGAAATAGGCGTTGTTTGCGGTCTTCAACAAGGAAAACTTCTCGGCACGCTCATAAAACTTCTCATCAGTAAGCATTCCGTAATGAATGAAAACACCGATATCGTCCCACTTGCTTTCGAAATCGGCCTTCTCATTATTATACATGCTCTGAAGTTTGTCGGCCACTTTCTTGGTAATGTGACTGGAGATTTTCTTCACGTTCGCATCTTCTTGCAGGTAGCTGCGCGATACGTTGAGCGGGATGTCCGGTGAATCCACAACGCCGTGCAGCATGGTGAGGAAGTCGGGGAGGATGTTCTTCACTTCATCGGTGATGAACACTTGATTGCTATAGAGCTGTACCTTGTTTTTCTGCACCTCCATGTTGCTCTTCATTTTCGGGAAGAACAGGATGCCCGTGAGGTTGAACGGATAATCGACGTTGATATGAATGTGGAAGAGTGGCTCATCGAAGCTCATGGGATAGAGCTCGTGGTAGAACGTTTTGTACTCCTCATCGGTGAGGTCGGCCGGCTTCTTCATCCACAGCGGGGCTGTGTTGTTGATGATGTTCGGAACCTTTACCTCCACTTGTTTCTTTTCACCCTGCTCGTCGGTTTCCTCTCCATCAACCCATTCCGATTTTTCTCCGAAACGGATGTCGACCGGCATGAACTTGCAGTACTTCGTGAGGATGCCCTCTACGCGACTGTCTTCTGAGAACTCCATTGAATCGTCGCTCAGGTGCAAAGTAATCTCGGTTCCCGGTGTGGTGCGTGCACCTGTGCCCATTGAGAAATTAGGCGATCCGTCGCACGTCCAATGCACCGCTGTTGCTCCTTCTCGCTGCGAAAGGGTTTGAATCTCCACTTCCTTGGCGACCATAAACGCAGAGTAGAAGCCCAAACCGAAATGTCCGATAATTTGCGCGTCTTTGTATTTCTCTACAAACTCTTCAGCACCGCTGAATGCAATTTGGTTGATATATTTTTCAACCTCCTCAGAGGTCATCCCAATTCCGTTGTCGCGGACTGTCAGTGTCTTGGCATTTTTGTCAGCAATAACCTCTACCAACAAGCCTTGGCCGTCGTGTTTCACTTCTCCGGAAACGCTCAACGTCTTCACCTTTTGGCAGGCGTCGACGGCGTTACTCACCAATTCACGCAGGAATATTTCGTGGTCACTGTATAGGAATTTCTTGATAATCGGGAAGATGTTGTCGGTGTGTACCTTCAATTGTCCCTCGGTCATTGTACTCATAGGTCTGTTCTTTTAGTTGATTTGCGACAGCCCGTTTTCAACCGTCGTGCCATGAGTAGGAATGGGAAAAAATGGCAGAAGAGAAGTGCGAGGGGCGAAGTGCGAGGTGCGAATATGAAAGCTTGCATATTGTCAAATAACCCTTCGCCCCTCGTACCTCGCACCTCGCACTTCGCCCATCGTCCTTCTTACTTATATTCGCCCCAAACACAAACTACTATGTCATTCCCAAGCGATCTGGAAATTGCCCAGTCATGTAAGATGCAGCACATCAATGAAATTGCTGCTAAGCTGAACATCGCCGTCGACGACCTCGAACACTACGGTAAGTTCAAAGCCAAACTGCCGCTATCGTTGATCAATGAAGAGGCTATCAAGAAAAACAGACTAATTTTGGTTTCGGCCATCACGCCTACGCCGGCGGGAGAGGGCAAGACCACTACATCCATAGGCCTCACCGAGGGTCTCAATAAGATTGGAAAAAAAGCGACCGTGGTGTTACGTGAACCATCGCTCGGACCGGTGTTCGGTATCAAGGGCGGTGCTGCCGGCGGCGGTTATGCGCAAGTTGTGCCGATGGAGGATATCAACCTTCACTTCACGGGCGATTTCAGTGCAATTGAAAAGGCCAACAACCTGCTCGCTGCGCTCATCGACAATAACATTCAGAACAAACAGCATAACCTCGGTCTTGATCCGCGCCAGATTTACTGGAAGCGTGTGATGGATATGAACGATCGTTCACTGCGCAACATCACCATCGGGCTTGGCGGCACAGCCAACGGAATGCCCCGCCAGGAAGGCTTCAACATTACGCCTGCCAGCGAAGTGATGGCCATTTTGTGCATGTCGAAAAACATCGAAGACCTCAAGGAAAAACTGGGTAACATATTCGTCGGGTTTACTTTCGATAAGAAACCTATTTATGCTCGTGACCTGAAGGCACAAGGTGCGATGGCCTTGTTGCTGAAAGA
>CAMAYP010000081.1 GCA_945862415.1 Chryseobacterium gleum
CGCCGGGGAAGATGCATGACCCGTCTTCTACTGTTGCATCCGCATTGTAATTACAAGCGAGCACATCGGTGCATCCGACTAGTTGTCCTGCACAAACACAGTCATTTGAAAGAACGTCGTCGATGGTGTTTTCATTCGCGTCGTCGCAAGGGAATCCCGGCAATTCGCAAGAGCCATCTTCAATGGTTGCCTCAGCGTTGTAGTTGCAAGCTTCAACAGCGGTGCAACCTGCAATGCCTGTAATTTCTTCACCTAGACAAACACATTCGGCCGTGTAAATGTCGTTGATGGTGAATACGTTTTCGTCGTCACAGTTATCGCCGGGGAAATAGCAACTTCCGTCATCTGCCAGTGCATCCATGTTGTAGTTGCAGGCATTCATATCAGTACAACCGATAGTTTCACCTGAACATACGCAGTCGGTGCCTAATATATCATTGATGGTTGCTGTATTCTGATCGTCGCATGGTTCACCGGGGAATATGCAACTACCGTCTTCGATGGTTGCTTCCGAGTTATAGTTGCATGCTTCGGCAGCCGTACATCCGTTGATAAGCACCGGGCCTTCACCGGCGCAAGTGCAATCGGATATGATAACATCATTGCTAGTAAAGGGATCATTGTCGTCGCAAGAGCTTCCAACCAGAATGCAAGATCCATCATCGATGGTTGCCGTCGCATCGTAGTTACATGCGCTCATTTCCATGCAGCCTGCAATAAGTCCGGTGCCTTCACCCACGCACACGCAATCCGCTGAGTAAGTATCGTTGGTAGTTGTGATATCGCCGTCGTCGCATGCATCTGTTGGGAATACACATGAGAAGTCATCGTTTATGGCATCAGCGTTGAAGTTGCACGCATCAGGGTTCGTGCAACCGCTTAACAGCCCTTCGCATATGCAATCGACCGACCATAGATCGTCCGAAGTTTGTGCGTTGTTATCATCGCAGGTAAATCCGGGTAATTGGCAGCTACCATCGTCAAAAGTGGCGGCCGGGTTGTAGTTGCAAGCGTCAGTTGCTGTGCAGCCTTCAATTTGAGGAATGCTTCCTTCGCATACGCAGTCGTTGTTATATAAGTCGTTTTCAGTAGCTAAGTTGCCATCGTCGCACAGATCACCTGAGAAGTAACAAGTGCCATTATCGAGGACAGCGTTTTCGTTGAAGTTACATGCACCCAAATCGGTACAACCTTCCAACAGACCTAAGCAAACGCAATCACCTCCGAGAAGGTCATTTACGGTTGCTTCGTTGCCGTCATCGCAAGGTTCGCCGGGCAATAGACAAGAGCCGTTGTCGATAGTAGCTTCAGCGTTGTAGTTGCATGCCTCCATGGCTGTGCAACCTTCAACGCCTTGAGTTGTTTCACCTGCACAGATACAGTCTAAACCATACACGTCGTTGTTAGTAAATGGATCGTTGTCATCGCAGTTGTCGCCCGGCAATACACAGGTTCCGTCTTCAATACCTGCTGTCGGATCGAAGTTGCAAGCATCTGCCAACGTGCAACCCAACGTCAAACCCGCACACACGCAATCGAGGTTGTAGGCATCTTCCAGCGTAGCATCATTGTTATCGTCGCATGGTTCTCCGGGCAAAATGCAAGAGCCATCGTCGATGGTTGCAGTCATATCATAGTTGCACGCTTCCATTGCGGTGCAACCGGGAATTGCGGCAATTTCTGAACCCAAGCAAACGCAATCAATTGTGTATACATCGTTTTCAGTGAATACGTTCTCATCGTCACAAACATCTCCAATGAAATAACAAGAAAAATCTTCTTCAATAGCTGCGGGATCATAGTTGCAGGCTTCCTGGCTGGTGCATCCGGTAGCGATTCCTACACACGTGCAGTCTACTCCAATTACATCAACTGTGTTAGGGTTGCCATCATCGCAGGGGAAACCTACAAACACGCATGAGCCATCTTCTTCAGTGGCCATTGCATTGTAGTTGCATGCGTCGGGCGCGGTGCAGCCTGCGCCGCCAACTGTTGACCAAAACGCGATCGTGCTTTCACTTCCATTTCCGGTATACATCCAAGGTCCGCTGCCTTCTAAGAAGGTGCCGGCAACCCAAAGTCCTGCCTGCTGAGCAACGCCTTCTCGCCCTTGTCCGAAATTACCATATTGCATGAAGTCGACCATGTTGGCAGCGCTTGCAAAGCTTCCCATTGGCAAGTAAAGCCCCATGTCACTGGCAGTTGTGTTGAAGCCTGCAGAGGCAGCCCAAAGAATGGTGACGCTGGCGCCTCCATCGAGATTGAGACTTCCGTCTGTTATCGTTACTGCTGAGTTTGAAAGCGAAGCGTATTCAAGCAATGCACAAAGGCGATATTGTTGAATGTCGACGGCTTCTGTGCCGAAGTTTTGAATGGTGATTTGCGCGTTTGCCGGATCCACCAGGGTGAATCGGATTTGCGCACTTGAGCCCAACGAAAGAAGGGCCATTCCAATGATGAGTAGAAATTTATTCATGACGCGGTTAAAAGTTTGTCGAAAGTTAACCGCGGAAATCAGCGTGAAAACTGATTTAAGTCTTTTATTCCAATGGGTTATGTTAAAAACCCTGTTGAAGCAAAAAAGCCGCAAAAGCGGCTTTTTTCAGTATTCGTCTTCGTTGAAGAAGAAGTCTTCTTTTGTTGGATAATCAGGCCAAATGTCTTCAATGGTGTCAAACACTTCTTCGTCGTCTTCGATTTGTTGGAGGTTTTCTACCACTTCCAAGGGCGCACCGGTGCGCATAGCAAAGTCAATCAACTCATCTTTTGTCGCGGGCCAAGGAGCATCTTCAAGATAGGAGGCCAGTTCGAGTGTCCAGTACATAGTGTTGTCGGATTATAAAATTCGTTAGCAGTTATCGTTCCGCGAAAATAATTGTTTCACTCATCTGTGCAACAGAATTCGATTTTTATTGGAAAATAACTTGAGGCCCTTTATTGACGAGGAATCCAGGGGGTTTCTATAGCGTTATTTTCTGCGGAAACCATGCGTGAAAGCGTAAACAGGTAGTCGCTGAGGCGATTCATGTACTCTAGAATCAATGGTTCTAGGGCAGATTGCTCGTTCAGATAAACAATGCTGCGTTCGGCTCTTCGGCAGATGCATCGCGCGATGTGAATGTGCGATACTGCAGCGAGACCGCCAGGTAGAACAAAGTTTTTCATAGGAGGTAATTTTTCATCCATGGCGTCCATTGCTTTTTCCAGGGCTTCTACGTCTTCGCTATGAAGTTGTGGGAGCTGCATCTTGCCTGCATGCGAGGGGTCGAGCGCCAGATGGCTGCCAATAGTGAACAGTCGGTCTTGAATGGCGAGAAGCATTTCCGAATGCAGGCTGCCGGCGAGCAAGTCGCGCAGCAAACCCAAGTAGGAGTTGAGCTCGTCCACGTTTCCGTATGCCTCAATGCGTGCGTGGTGTTTGGCAACACGCACTCCGCCTAATAGTCCGGTTGTTCCGTCATCCCCTTTTCTAGTGTAAATCTTCATGCTTCAAAGGTATGCGCAACACCAATTATACTGTTCTTTTGCAAACCAATTCTTATCACCACGTGCAAACGACCTACAGCAAACAGGAACGCTACGACAGGGCTTATCTCAAAATGGCCGTGGAATGGGCGTCGCTTTCTCATTGCACCCGCAAGAAGGTAGGAGCGATTCTGGTTCGCGACAACATGATTATCAGTGATGGGTACAACGGCACACCAAGTGGTTTTCCGAATCGATGTGAAGACGAACAAGGCGACACGCACTGGTATGTATTGCATGCAGAGGCAAATGCGATTCTGAAAATTGCACGTTCGGCCAACGACGCTAAGGGATCAACTCTATACATAACACTTTCGCCATGCAAAGAATGCTGTAAGCTCATATTGCAGGCGGGCATTAAGCGCATGGTCTATATTCAAGACTACAAGGACACAACAGGCCTCGATTTTCTGCGAAGCGCTGAACTCGAAATTGTCCATTTTCCGAATATCGAAGGGTAAGCTCATAATTTCTCCAAACATCTTCTGCATGCTAAGTTGCTATTTCCTATAGCTGATTAGATTTGTGCCACTCAATGAGCAACGAACTACCGGGGTCTTTAAGTCCCACTCCCCAAATGAATGATCGCAAACCTTCACCGGTTCAACCGCTGTTATTTGCGCTTACGCTTATTGCGGGCATGTTTATAGGCACAAACCTTGGCGACAAGAACCTATTGCAAGTAAAACCGTCGGTCGAACAAAACGCGAATAAGTTGGTAAGCTTGATCGATTTTATTGAAGACAACTACGTCGACAGCATCAACAAGCAGCAGCTCATTGAAGATGCCATTGCGAGTGTGTTGAAAAATCTGGATCCACACAGTTACTATATGGGATCCGAAGAAGTTGCCTTAGAGAAGGAGCGCATGAAGGGTGAGTTTAGCGGTGTTGGCATCGAGTTTCTGATTCTGCGCGATTCGCTCATGGTGGTGAAGACAATAGACGGTGGCCCTTCGCAAAAGGCGGGGCTGCAATCAGGCGATCGCATCATCATGGTCGATGGACAGCCTATCTCAGGTAAAGAGCTTGATGGTGACAAGGCACAAAAATTATTGAAGGGCAAGCAGGGAAGCCAGGTGCGCGTAGCGATTGTACGTCCGGGCGAAACAGGCGTAAAGGAGTTCAACATCGAGCGCGGTAGTATTCCGATTGAAAGTGTGAACGCTTCATTTATGGTAAACGACACTGTTGGTTACATCCGTATTGATCGCTTTGCGGAAAGAACGTATGATGAGTTTTTGGAGGCAACGGAGAAGTTGGAAGAGGCAGGATGCTCGTCGCTTATCCTCGATTTACGAGGCAACGGTGGTGGATTGCTCAACCAGGCTGCCGAAATTGTTGAGGAGTTTCTTTCGGAAGGAAAAACCATTGTTAGCACGCGCGGCATTCATACGGGTGAAGATGAAATACGCTCAAGCAAAAAGGGTAAGTACCGTGATTTGAAGGTGGTTGTGATGATTGACCAAAACTCAGCCTCAGCTAGTGAAATCGTTGCTGGTGCTCTCCAAGATTGGGATAGAGCAGTTACAGTTGGCCGTCGCTCATTCGGGAAAGGGCTGGTGCAACACGAAATGGAGTTGGCCGATAACAGCGCTCTTCGCCTCACCGTGGCACGATACTACACACCAACCGGGCGCTGCATTCAAAAGCCTTATGGCGATTCGATTGTCTACGAAAACGATTTTCAAAAGCGGTTGGAGAAGGGAGAGCTCACAAGTGCTGATAGCGTTCGATTCCCGGATTCACTTCTATTTAGAACCCCTTCCGGCCGATTGGTGTATGGCGGCGGCGGCATTATGCCCGATGTATTTGTGCCTCTTGACAGCATTTATTTCTCCGGTCTTTTGTCTGAAATAGCCTACAGCGGAATTATTCGCAATTACTGCTTCACGTATTTGGATGGACATCGAAAGGACATGCGCAAATACAAGTCGGCCGACGATTTCATTGCGAAGTTTACGGTGACTGATGCAATGCTGGCTGGCTTAATAGAAATGGCGGCGAAGGATGAAATCAAGATCAATAAGCAGGTTGTCAAGAAAATCTCCACGCAGTTAAAGTCACGCATGAAAGGTCAATTCGCCCGCAGTCTGTTTGATGATACTGCGATGATACGTGTTTCGCTGGATACAGATCCTGATTTTAAGCGAGCGTTGCAAGTTGCGTTGGATTACAAGAAGTACGCTGCAGTTCAAAAGCCATAGTCAGGCCTATTAACCGTGTACGTTGTGAGTTAATTAACTCGGTAACACGTTTTCACTGTTACACGATGCACAGATTTCGAATCCATTCCGATGCCGCTGCCTTGCATTCAATATGCCCCATATGGCCTACGTTTTCGATGACTTGAACATGAGCGTTCGGCAAGGATTCCAGCTCGGCTCTAACTTGTTCGTAGGGTATCGATTTGTCTTCCGCTCCCAGAAAATAAGATATGGGGAAATGGGCTTTTTGGAGGTACTCAACATTATCGGGCCGTTCAATCATGACTGACTGCGCAGCTTCGATGCATTGGGAGGAGATGTCGTGTTGAGCGGTATCAATCATTTCGCTTAATGCGTGTTGAAACTGTGCCACATGCCGCTCTGCCAGTGTATTCCGCAACATGGTGGCGAGGTATAAATCTTTGCTTTGCGAAGCAGTAGCAATTGCGCGTCTTCGGTCTTCAATCTTTCCGGCGTTATCCGCTCCGGCTTTTGAATGGAAAAAACCCAATGCTTGAATGCGCTCGGGTACCATAAACACAAGGCTCGAGGCGAGGTATCCTCCCATGGAGTGGCCAATCACTATCCAAGGCAAATCGTCGTGGGGGATTTGTTTCAGAAGTGCTTCACAGTAAGCCTTGGTTGTATGTTCCGTTAACAGGTCAGGATGTGCTCCGTGTCCGGGTATAGAAGGTGTGGAGATGGCTATGAGCGGGTTGTTGATTTCGCTTACCAATTCATCCCACATGGAGGGGCGCTCCGTAAAACCGTGAATCAATACGAGTCTTGATGAGACAATCATACTGATTCTGCAACTACTTCTTCAACGATATCCGGCATTTTTGCTTTCAATAAGTTTTCGATGCCGCCTTTGAGGGTTGCTGTAGAAGAGGGACAACCGCTGCACGAGCCCTTCAATTGAACATACACTTTTTTATCGCGGTAGGCCATGAAGTCGATTGCGCCTCCATCGCTTTCTACTGTCGGACGAACGTACTCGTGTAAAAGAAATCGGATTTCATCGTCGTATTCAGTTGGCTCGAATCCACTGTAGTCTAAAGCCTCTTTGTTTGTTGCGCCTGTATCGTTGCCGGCTGCAGCCTCGCGTGTGCGGTTAACCAATTCGGCAGGTATAGCACTTACCGCGACTTCGTTTTCCATGAGCCATTCACGGATGTATTCGCGCAGTTGTTGCACAATCATTTCCCAACCAAGCGATTCATCCTTTAATACGGTTACGTAGTTGCTGCTGATGAAAACACTTGTAACAAAAGGAAAATTGAAAAGCTCTTCAGCCAGAGCCGAAGAACCTTTTGCTTCCGTTTTACTTCTGTATTCAACTTGCAATCCTCCGGTGATGAGCGCACGGTCTGCAACAAACTTCATAGCCGCCGGATTCGGAGTCATTTCAGCATAGAGTGAGGTCGGTATTTTTTTGGGTGTTTCCATGGGGTTGAATTCTGTTGATGTTATAGGCAGTAAGACGCTAAGACGAACTGCGCGATGCAAAATTATTGGAATATTATTTCATTAACCGGAATTTATTCAACTCGGTAATCTTTTGTGATTCGAGGAAGCTTTAAGCGTATGGCATAGCATCAGGAATATGGCTTCTTAAGGTGAATATGATATCAATTCTGTTGTAGGATTTTTGGCCCATGACAGAGAATGAAATTTCACACGAAATAATTGGTGCTGCGCTGGATCTGCATGGTAACCTTGGCCCTGGATTGCTGGAATCGGCATATGAGTGCGCTCTCATGTTTGAGCTGCTACAGCGAGGTTTGGACGTGAGGTGTCAGGTGCCTATGCCTCTCATATACAAAAGCGTTAAACTCGATCAAGGATATCGATTGGATTTGCTGGTAGAGGATAAGGTAATTGTCGAGCTAAAATCGGTCGAGTGTCTGGCTCCGGTCCATTACTCCCAGTTGTTAACCTATTTGCGGCTTTCGGATAAACGACTCGGATTGCTCATCAACTTTAACTCAAAACTCTTGAAGCACGGGATACATCGGGTGGTCAATGGGCTGTAGTTCAGTTATGGTTTATTCAAGGTCTCTCGCAAAGACCGCAAAGGAAAATCCCGCAAAGAGGCCGATTATGAATGTAAATGGTTCTATCGTTTTATCACGCAAAGACCGCAAAGGAAAATCACGCAAAGAGGCCGATTATAAACATATAAGGACCTATCGTTGTTGAGCAATAATTTTATGCATAGTCCCTTCACTCTCTTCGCGTGAGCTTCCTCCGCGTCTCTTTGCGTGAGCTCCCTTCGCGTCCCTTCGCGTGAAAAATTCATAAATGCTTTTCAGTATCTTGCCCCTTTAATTAAACAAATCACCCATGCGTATTATCTCCGTTTGGCTTGCCCTACTTAGCGTTTTGATAACACAAGCACAGCCCACCTTTCCCTACAACGGAATCCTACCAAAGGATGTCACTTCAGTTGCATTTACCCACGCAACAATTTTCACCGATTATCAAACCCGATTGGAAGATGCCACCCTGCTGATTGAAAAGGGAAAGGTTACTGCCGTTGGTAATGCTATCGCAATTCCTGCCAATGCGGTCGTTGTGGATTGCAAAGGAAAATACATCTACCCTTCATTCATCGATTTGCATTCCGACTATGGCTTAGCGGATGCAGCTCCTGCGAAGGGCAATGAAGGCGCTCCTCGCATGCGCGGTGGAAGCGTAAATGAATCATCAAAAGGCGCTTTCGGATGGAACGACGCCATCAATGCCGACTACAGTGCTGCATTGAATTTTACGTGCAAGGAAGATGTTGCGAAGGAAATGCGAGGTGTTGGCTTCGGAGCTGTTCTTACGCATAAAATGGACGGAATCGTGCGTGGTTCGGGAGCACTTGTTACACTGGGCAGCCAACCGAATCAATCCTTGTTGAACCCAATGGCCTCTGCGCATTATTCGTTCAATAAGGGCACAAGCACAACCGGCTATCCTTCTTCGTTGATGGGCTCCATTGCGTTGTTGCGTCAGTCGTATTATGATGCCCGGTGGTATGCAAACGGGGGTATGTTGGAAGAGCGGAATCTCTCTATCGATGCAATGAATACGCTCGCACTCCGACCGTCGTTTTTCGATGCCGGCGACAAATGGAATTTACTGAGAGCCGACAAGGTGGGCGATGAATTCGGAGTTCAATACATCATCAAAACCAATGGAACCGAATACCAGCGATTGAATGATGTTGCAGCAACCAAAGCTTCATTGATTGTGCCATTGACATTCCCGGATGCATACGATGTGAGCGATCCATATGTGTCACGTTTGGTAAGCCTCGATGAAATGAAGCACTGGGAAATGGCGCCTTCAAACTGCGCGATGCTTTCGACCAACAAAATTCCGTTCGTTATTACGGCACATGGCCTTGGCGAGCGTGCGCAGTTTTGGAAGAATCTGCGAAAGGCCGTGAAGCGAGGTCTTTCAGAGCAAGAAGCATTGAAGGCGCTAACCTATACTCCTGCGTTTTGGATAGGTTCCAATAATGAGTTGGGTAGTTTGAAAGAGGGCGCGTGGGCCAACTTTTTCATTGCATCCGATAACATCTTCAGCGAGTCGGCGATACTGCATGAAAACTGGGTGCAGGGCGAACAATTTGTGATAGACGCTGCGAAAACGATTGACCTGGTCGGACGCTACGAATTAAAACTTCCATTGCACAGCTATGAATTGAAAGTGAAAGAAGTCGAAGGAAAAACAAAGGCATCCATTCAACACGTGAAGGCGGCGAAGAAAGACGACGGCACTGCAAAAAATGATACACTCAACTACAACGTGAACATCACCATGGCCGGTGAGCTACTCACGATTTCTTTCGAAGCCAATGATGAGTACTATACTGGAGTGCTTCGCCTGGCGGGCGATATCAGCGACGATCGCATTTCGTGGAGTGGTCGCGCGCAAGACGCAGGAGGAAACTGGATGGACTGGCAGGCGCTACAAATGCCGAAAGAAGAAAAGATTGGTGAGAAGAAGGAGAGCGCAGAAAAGGGAAAGGAGAATGAAACGAAGGAGGTTTTAGGTGAGATGATATTTCCTTTTACGGCATATGGCATGAAGGAGAAGCCTAAGGCCGAAACGGTGTGGATTAAAAACGCAACACTCTGGACATGCGAGGCTGAAGGAAAAATTGAAAACGGTCAGCTGCTCATCCATCAAGGAAAAATTGTAGCTATCGGTAAAACGGTGGATGCGTCTAAATTTCCGGGGGCTCGAGTAATTGATGCACAAGGCAAACATGTCACACCCGGTATCATCGACGAACACAGCCACATTGCGCTGGCCAGTGTGAACGAGGGCGAACAAGCCTGCAGCGCAGAAGTGGAAGAAGCACGTGTGGTGTGGCCTGAAGATATCGACATCTACCGACAACTTTCGGGCGGAGTAACCTGCGCTCAGTTGCTCCATGGAAGTGCTAACCCTATCGGTGGACAAAGCGCATTGGTGAAACTTCACTGGGGTGGCAATGCCGACGATATGCTCATTGACAATGCTCCTGGCTTTATCAAGTTTGCACTAGGTGAAAACGTGAAGCAATCGAACTGGTACAACGATGGTTCGCGCTTTCCGCAAACACGCATGGGTGTGGAGCAGTTGTACTACGATTATTTCATCCGCGCCCGTGAGTATGGTGCTGCCAATATTGCGGCGCTACAAGAAATCGGGAAAAGCAGAAATACAAGGCAGAATAGCTCACTGCCTAACGTGAATTCTCCAAGGGTTGATCTGGAAATGAAAACGCTTTGGGAGATATTGAACAAGGACCGTTTTGTTACCTGCCACAGTTACGTGCAGAGCGAGATCAATATGCTCATGCACGTGGCAGATAGCATGAATTTTACACTCAACACATTCACCCACATTTTGGAAGGCTATAAGGTGGCCGACAAAATGAAGGCGCATGGCGCCGGTGCCAGTTCGTTTAGTGACTGGTGGGCTTACAAATACGAGGTGAAGGATGCTATTCCACACAACGGAGCACTGTTGCATGAGCAAGGAATAACCGTGGCGTTCAACAGCGACGATGCTGAAATGGCGCGCCGCCTCAACCAGGAGGCTGCTAAGGCGGTTAAATACGGTGGTGTAAAGGAAGAAGAGGCTTTGAAATTCGTGACGCTGAATCCTGCCAAGCTGTTGCGCATCGATAAACGCACGGGCAGTCTGGCTGCCGGCAAGGATGCTGACGTGGTTATTTGGACCGACCATCCGCTGAGCATTTACGCAAAGGCGGAGAAGACGTTTGTCGATGGCATCTGTTATTTCGATACAGAGCGAGATGTGGAGATGCGCAAGACTATGAACACAGAACGTGCGCGCCTTATTCAGAAAATGCTCAATGCAAAGGGTGCGGGAGAGCCTGTGCGCACCCCAGGTTTCAAAGACAAGAAGCATTTCCATTGCGATACGCTCGATCAAACTTCACAAGGTGTTTCATTCAAATAAGCAGCAATCATGAGAACCCTATTTATCACACTCTTTTTTGCAGCGAGTCTGTTGTCGATCGCACAGCAAAACCCAACGGTAGCAACTGCACAAACGCGCTCGGTGCTCATCATGAATGCGACTGCACACATTGGTGACGGAACCGTAATTGAAAATGCAGCCATCGGATTTCGCAACGGTAAGCTTGATATGGTGGCCGATGCGCGCCTCATTCGCCTTGCAGCAAACGCCTATGATGAAACAATCGATGCGTCGGGCAAGCAAGTTTACCCCGGCTTCATTGCGACCAACTCAACACTGGGAGTGCATGAGTTGGATGCCATTCGTCCGGCCAACGATGTGGCAGAAACAGGTGCCTTCAAGCCTGGTATTCGCTCAGCGATAGCCTACAATACCGACTCGGAAATCATACCCACTGTGCGTCTCAACGGTGTATTGATGGGGCAAATAACGCCGCGTGGAGGTGTTATTAGTGGCACTTCATGCGTTATGCAATTCGATGCATGGAACTGGGAGGATGCGCTGATAAAGGCTGACGACGGTGTGCACCTCAACTGGCCGGGCGTTTTCCATAAGCACTACGACAAGGGCAAGGTCAATGTAGAGAAAGTGAAAACCTATGACCAACAGCTGCGTGAAATACACACCTTCTTCAATGAGGCTCGTGCTTATTGTGCTGTGAAGGAACCTGCATTGCGCGAACTGCGCTTTGAAGGATTACGTGGGGTGTTCAACGGTTCACAGAGGTTGTATGTGCATGCCGACGATGCAA
>CAMAYP010000082.1 GCA_945862415.1 Chryseobacterium gleum
TGACCGACATCGTCAATTATGCGATGCCCTTTGGCATGTTGGGTCGCATGGTGCATGCGCTTTGGGTTAAGAATAAATTACAAGGCATCTTCGATTATCGCACCACGGTCATCAACCGCATTTTTCCTAGCTAAACCATCGTGTTCTAACTATTCACCTCCGCTTACTCTGTGCCCCCTGTGGTTAATTTACCGTATAGAACACAGAGGAAAGGCCTATTAGAATTGTGCTGAAGAAAACAGAACATCCGTGGTAATTTCACACCATGAAATCGCTTCCTGAAAAAGTAACAGCTGTAAAGCGCGTGTATGCCCGACTCGATAAAGAGATTGACACCTTGCAGCAATCTTCGGGAATCCACTGCCTTTCGGGATGCGGCGAGTGCTGTAAAAAACCCGATATCGAATGTACACCACTTGAATTTCTGCCGCTGGCTCTGGAGCTTTTCGATGAAGGAAGAGCCGAACAAGCATGGGAAGAACTGCAGACCAACAGTCATAGTCTCTGCTATGTGTTTCGTCCGCACATCACCAATTTCGGCGGCATGTGCAATGCATATCCCAACCGCGGACTCATCTGCCGATTGTTCGGTTTCACTGCTCGAACCAACAAAGAGGGAAAGCGCGAATTGGTTACGTGTAAATTCATCAAGCAGGAGCAAGCGGAAGACTACGATCAGCTAGTTGAGGATTTAAAGGCCGGAAAAAAAATACCGGTGATGAGTGAATACTACACCCGCCTTACGAGCATCGACCCCACACTGGCGGAGTTCTACCCTATCAATAAAGCGATACAGAAAGCGCTGGAAATAGTGATGCATTACTATGCATATAGAACACGTCGAAAGCGGAATGCGCAATCGGAGTGACGGACGCACAGCAGTGCGTCCATGACGCCGCACTATCACAAAGCAAACGTCTCAACCTTTATACCTCGGGTGAAACAGCATCACCTCCTCTCTCAACCGATGCCTATCGAGGTGCGTATAGATTTCGGTAGTAGTTATACTGGCGTGCCCGAGCATTTCCTGCACTGCGCGCAAGTCGGCGCCGGCTTCTACCAAATGTGTCGCAAATGAATGGCGAAACGTGTGCGGGGAAATTTGTTTTTGAATACCCAGTTTTTGCACCTGCTCGCGAATAATGTTGAATATCATCATACGCGAAAGCTTTGAACCTCGTCGATTCAGAAACAGATAATCCTCCTGTCCAGGTTTTATCACCAAATGATTGCGTGTCTGCTCACGGTAATAATTCACCCATTGCAGTGCCGTGCTTCCGATGGGCACGAGACGCTCCTTATTTCCTTTCCCAATGACTCGCAAAAAACCTTCACCTTCATGCAATCCGGAAATACGAACATCTGTCAGTTCCGAAACACGCAATCCGCAGCTATAAAGCAGCTCAAGCATGGCTCTGTTTCGGGTGCCTTCAGTTTTACTCAAGTCAATTGCTCCCAATATATCATCCATCTCCTCTACACTGAGCACATCAGGCAAGTGACGGCCAATGCGCGGCGTATCAATTAACTCCAGTGGATCGGATTTGATTTCCTTCTCCAACAATAAATAGCCATAGAAACTCTTCAATCCTGAAATAATGCGCGCCTGTGAAGTTGGGGCGATTCCTATCTCGTGCAACATGCCTAAAAAAGCTCTCACATCATCGAGCGAAATTTGCTCGGGCGACTTCCCTCCAAGCGATCCTTCTGAAAAGCGTTGCAGCTTCATCACATCGGCCGAGTATGCCTCCAGAGAATTCGCTGAAAGCGATTTCTCCAGTCGGAGGTAGTTTAAAAATCCGCGTTGGGCGATGAGCCAGTTCATGAGGCAAGATAGTGAAAGAGTGAAGTGGTGAAATGGTGAATTGGTGAAATGGTGAAGTGGTGAAATGGTGAATTGGTGAAGTGGTGAAGTGGTGAAGTAGTGAAGTGGTGAAGTGGTCAGGTGGTGATTAGCTCTTACTGCACCATTTCACCATTTCACCACTTCACTATTTCACCCAAATGAAAAACCCCCGGCCGTTGCCAGGGGGTTTTCAAACTAAATTACCTAAACAAATTCTATATTAATTAACCAAATACTACTATAAATGCCGTTGCATTTTACTGTAGTAACTCTTGAGTCTTATTTATACCACAATTGTTTGCTAACCAACAACGCTTCTTGAACTGTTATGCGTTCACCATCGTTGTATGCCGTAACAAAAGGGCCGGGGAGCTTACTGCTTTCAGTCGTTATTTTCACACGGGCATCTCGAGCATCTTTATACTGAGTGTACATTCCCGTGGTGTACTTTATCCATCCGTTGTGGTTCTCAATATTATAGTTCTCTTCGAAGGAGAACTTCTTCTTCAGATAGCTTTTATCAACAACACGATGTGCAGCCAAAATCTGCACTTTATAAGTAATACCCTTCTCAGCTGAAGGCACTGTATTCACTGGTGTTTCCGAACCTTTACGAGCAGCAGTTACACTATCAACTTCTTGGTTTTTCACATCGTTTTTCGCTGAATTTGCTTCGCTGTTACTCTGTGTCTGATTTCCGTTTTGCTCTGTTTTCTGAGTATTAGCTGCAACTGTCTGTGTCGTATTCACTGCTGTGCTACCTCCGTTTTGGCTCGCTGCATCGCTTGCGGTAGACGTAGTGTTTGCTGTAGTCGTTGTGTTCGCATTTTGGTCGCCACTGTTTTGAGTTGTGGTGGTGGTTGCATTCTGAGATGTAGTATCAACACCCTGCGAAGAAGTTTGCGCATTGGCTGTGGAAGCGCTGTCAATCGATGTGTTCTGCACATCACCGACTGTTGTAGTATTCGTTTGTGCAACTTCAAGATTCGAAGGAGTCTCTAGTTGAATTACGTCAACAGTAAAAGGATTGCCATTTTCTGTGTACGACAATTGCCCACGAATAGCAGGTACCGTTCCATCGCTAATGCACATTACACGGTAGGAGATCTCAAACGAAGGAGCCGTAGGAACTTCAAACCATACAAACTTAATGGAGTTGGCATCTTGTGTAATAACAGCTCCACCGTCGTTGTGACGATTAGTATTGCAATTATCAGGGAGAACCTCGAGAATCTTTCCAAATCCATTGATACGATTGTTATTGACCTTCAGGCGCACGAGGTATTCATTGTCTCCCAACCGTTCAACGCGGCGCTCGCAACTCATTTCAAGTACAGGTTCCTCTACTCGAACTGCCGGAGCTGAAGTAACCAATGCATCAACCGGCGCTTCAACATCCTGCTTAACCACAACCGTGCGCGTTGGAACATAGATATCCTCTCTGATATTTCCCCTCACATAAGAGAATGTACCCTTGATATCATAGGCTCCCTCAACGCCGGTCTCGCTTTCCAAATAATACGTTACCTTGAACAAATCATCCTCAGGCAGATTCATCCAAACGAACTTTGCTTTGTCGCCGCTAAATGTGAAGGATGCTCCTTTTATGTCACCTGGGGTTGCTAGAAATCCATCCGGCAGCGTGAGCTCCAATTTCGAGAACCCTTGCACATCGCCCTTGCGAACGTTTACTTCCACCAAGGTTCTCACACCGGGTGCCAGCATTGCCGGAGTATTATTCTCAATTAATACGGTGTCTGAACTAAACATACCTAACAGCAAAAAGGCCAGGTAACTGAAGAAAATGAAAATGGTTTTGATCATAGGGGTGGACGATAGATTCGTTCGTTTCTCGTTTCCCAAAAATCAATGGAACCTGTTCGTGTTCAACTCTTGTTGTATGGCATTTGCAAACACGAACATGTGAATTCAAAAAAAAAGGGCCCCCGAGTAGGAGGCCCTTAAAATATCGTGCAAATGATTACTTCTTCTTGTCAAACTTGGCGTAGCGCGTTTTGAACTTGTCGATACGACCAGCGGTGTCAACCAACTGCATCTTACCAGTAAAGAACGGGTGTGATGTGTGGGTGATTTCAAGCTTTACTACAGGATATTCATTACCATCTTCAAACTTGATGGTTTCTTTCGTGTTGGTAGTTGACTTGCCCAAGAAAGCGTATTCATTCGACATGTCCTTAAAAACGACCATGCGATAATTTTCCGGGTGAATTCCTTTTTTCATATTCGTTACTTTTTAATCGGGCGGCAAATATACAGAAGAGCTCTCTATAAACAAGGATTTTTTTTTGAATTATCGATGGCCTGCCTCCATATTCCCCCATAAAAAAAAGGAGGCTACCTCCTTTTTTTTCTACCAATCGCTACACCAATTAAACCAATTAATTGAAATCTTTCAAATCCTCCATTAATCGCTTGCGTGCATTGAATATTCTACTCTTTATGGTTCCGGTTGGAACCCCCATTTGCTCCGCAATCTCATCATATTGATATCCCTCGTAAGCCATTTGGAAAGGCCTGCGCAACTCATCTCGCAAACTTCCCACCGCTACTCGGATATCTTGCTCGTTTATAAGACGATAAATATTGTTCTCTGCCTGCGACCCCAACTCATACGGAACACTGTCAGCCGATGGGCCGAAGATGTTTCGTCCCAATTGCTGCTTCTTGCAGTTGTTCAGGAAGATGTTTCGCATGATAGTGTATAACCACCCCTTGAAGTTGGTACCGTCTTCAAAACGATCCTTGTACTTCAATGCCTTTAAAAACGTATCTTGAATCAAATCTTCGGCATCCTCGACATTGCGGGTGAAGTTGATCGCGAAACCGCGCATGATTGGGCGGTTGGAAATTAGCAGATGACTAAACTCTAAGGTACTCATTTTACCGTTGTTTAATTATTTACCGCAAAGATTAAACAAACCCTACCCCATTCCAAGATTTTTGTTTACTATTTTCATAAAAAGATTAAACAAAGCTCGCGATAAAACACAAAGCGCTATATATCAAGTATTTAAATCCCTGAAAAACAAGCAATGAAAATACAACTCCGCGGCAGATTTGTATGAAGAACCGTAAACTGTGTCCATCGAAACAAAAAAGGGACTTGCTAAGTCCCTTCAAATGATATTAAGCAAAGTTTGTTTGACTTAAGCGACCACAGCGCTCAACAACTGACCAAGGTTTGTGTAAATGTTGACAAGACCCAGCTCCGGCGACTTCGTTCCTTGAATTACACCTCCAGTCAAATGGAACTCACATGGGGAGCCCGAGAATTGATCAACCAGCTTTCGCAAGTAGCCCGGAAGCAGAACCGACACAGGTTGTGTGGTGAAAAGAGAAACGAACTGAACTTGGCCGATACGCTGGTATACCTGGTAGAGATCGTCAATTGGAACGGATTGTCCCAAATAGATTGTTCTGTAACCGCGCGATCTGAGCGCAAAATTGAGCATAATCAACGACAACTCATGAAACTCTAATTCAGGGAGGTACAACACAAAAGTTTTGTCGTGATGTACCACCAAATCCGGACCCAATCGGTCGATGTGCGTATACAACTTCTGACGTATCAGGTTGGAAATGAAATGCTCTTGTGCGGGACAGAGCGCGTTCGACAACCACATTACTCCAATTTGCTGCATAAAGGGAGTGAGCACGTTTAAGTAGGTATGCTCCAACCCTTGAGAGGCGATTCGCAGGTCTACAATACTGTTGAACAATGCTTCATCAAAGTTCAACATTGAAAGTTTTAATGTACCTATTAACGTGTCATCGTTTTGAATGGTCGTTGCGTAATGCTCAACCTTCTTGGCCATTTCATCCTCAGTCATACCGGCAATTTCAGAAATCTTATGTCCCCGGTTGTTGAGCAGGCTTACATTGAGCAGTGTTTTCAACTCTCTATCGGAATATTTTCGGATGTTAGAGTCTGTACGTTCCGGTTTGAGAAGCCCATACCGTTGCTCCCAAATGCGAATAGTGTGTGCCTTAATGCCTGTGTAGCTTTCAAGGTCTTTTATGCTGAATTCTTGCATCTGGATTTGTTGTTATATAATGAGTAACAATAGGACAATGATAAAAGTTCAGTTAGGCTTCCAATTCCCAACAATAATCAGGCTTTGTAGAGAGAAATATGAAAATTTCATCTTGATGTGGGGTAGTAGCATAATTTCACGGCATGTTCAGCAAGATTTTACGGCACCTGATACCAACGTTTTTAACCTTGTTTTTTTCGGTTACCGGAAAAGCACAAACCGCACTTGTTCAATTCATTCACAACAGCCCAGATGAGGCGCTCCAGTTGGTCGATGTTTGGCTGAACGACTCTCTATGGGCCGACAATATCAATTATCATGTAGCAACCGCTATGCTGCCTGTTACTGCAATGCCGCTTGTGCATTGGGAAGTGCGCGATGCGCTCGACTCATCCATTACCCATTGCTCTTGGAACACCCAACTCAACGCCAACAGCAAACATATTTTTACTTTTCACGGGCACCTCAATTCAGAACTGTACAATCCTGCGCGCCCTGTATCAGTGGAACAGTTCAACCAGGCCATGGACTTGAGTGCCTCAGCTACAAGCATCGACGTGCTTTTTTTTCACGGGGCAACAGACTTGGACACCGTTGATATCGCAGAGTCTCAATTATTTCAATTAACGGCGTTTGATCAACTGCCATACGGCAACTTTTCATCCTACATCAACTTGTTCACGGCAGACTATGGTTGGAGCATACTCGATGAAACAGGCAACGAAACCATGGGTGAATATGCCCTACCGATCTCAGAGTTAAACTGGGCCGGGAATGCCATTACCATTGTCACAGGAGGCTACTTTAATCAAAGCAACAACAACAATGGCCAGCCGCTGGGCATGTGGGCTACTACACGCGAAGGTGGGCCCATGGTGTGCCTTCAGCCGTTGCAATGGAATCTCTCTGCTGATGTTCAATTTCTGCACAATTCAAATGCGCCCGCTTCGGGAAGTATTCACATTGAAACCGATGAAGATGTGTGGATATCGAATCTCAATGCGCACGAAGCGACTCCATTCATCGAGTTTCCTGCCGGAAAAGACGTTGTACTGAGCGTGCATTCCAACCTGCTTGGTAGTCCTCTAGACTCCATCTGGAGCGACACGCTGCATCTTTTCAGCGGTGCTAAGTATCAACTGTACTGGTTCGGAGGCTCCTCTCCGGAAGCACCTGCGCAACTGATTATTCACCCATGGGAACCAACTCCTATTCTTGGTGAAAATACCATGCTCCTCCGACTATTTCATGGCAGCACATCAGCACCAACCGTCAGCCTCCGGGCCGACACAACCAATCAAATCAGCTTATTTGAAGACATTCTTTACGGAACTGTGAGCGACACAATGCAGCTCGCTTTGCAAAACGATGAGTGGATGCTTTTCACGCAGGCAGACAGTATAACCGCTTTTCAAGCGCCACTTGACACCCTCAACCTAGGACAGCGAAATGTTACAGCTCTTACCTATTCCGACCTTACCGACACCATTCCTTCGATATGGCTTTGCTCAGAACTCGGTGGAGCAATGCACCCGTTAAGTGCGTTAGAAATTCCTTTACCACCACAATACTGTTCGGTTCAATTCATCCATTCATCGGCCGACACGCTCTTGCACGACATTGACATTTGGATCAATGACTCACTTTATGCTGCTCCACTATCGTTCGAATCGGCAACGGCCTTTTTTACCGTTCAGTGCAACGACTCCGTCGTCGTCCGCACAACGCAGCACGCTGCGCCACAGAACACCCTGCTTAGCGACACACTTTATCTAGATGCCAATCAACTTCATCGTCTTTTCTTGTGGGGTATTTTCGACACACCCAACTACAACCCGGCTCCGGCAATCGCTTGGCTGCATGACGCCAATCTTTCGCTAAATGCTAGCAATACTTCCGAAATAGACCTTCGTTTTTTGCACGCAGCGACAGACCTCGGCAGCATCGATGTGAACATTCTATCTGCGCCGATTACTCCGCTTTTCAGTTCCCTTGAAACGGGCTCACTTTCCCCCACGCAAAGTCTCGCTGCTTCGAATAACTATGACATCGAATTGCTGAATGCACCAACGCAATTCCAATACGACACTTACGCTATCCCTGCACTCGACGTGGACTGGGGAAACGACGCACTCGTTTTGATCAGCACCGGCTTTCGTCAACCGGCCAACAACAGCAATGGCCAATCGCTGCAAGTGTGGGCATTAACCCCGAGTGGAACAATGGTGGCTTTAGACGATTTGGTGTACGTAGAAAACAGTGTGCATTCAATTGGTCTATCCGTGTTCCCAAATCCAGCTGCAGACTACATTCGCATTAGCGCGAATGCATTTCAAAACGCACCCGCATCCTTGCGGATAATGAATAGCTACGGTCAAATTATATTTGAATCCACTTGTGACATGCGAAGAGGAAAAATCGACGAGAACGTTTCTATTGAAAAATTAGCCGTTGGATTCTATTCGGCCACCCTTCAAATTGGCAGTGAAATTCAATCCATTTCCTTTTGCGTTAGTCGCTAAATGGGACTATCCCTGAAGCGGAAGAGTATCGGTAATTTCCAATCCATAAGCATCAAGACCGGCCCTGCGCAATTCCGGGTGGTTTGTTATGATACGCATGTGACGAACTCCAATAGCCCGCAGAATTTGTGCGCCAATGCCATAATCACGATTGTCCATGGATGAAGTATATCGAGGATTGTCCGAAAGTAAATCTTGCATCTCCTGCAGCAAACCCAACTTTGAATCGGTGCGATTGATGTAAACCAACACTCCCTTGCCCTCGCGTTCAATCAATCGCAAAGCAGCGTCGAGTTGCGAACCGTGGTCTTCGCGTTTCAAATTAAAAATGTCGCCCAGCATATTGGAAGAGTGGACCCGCACCGGAATTGCCTCGTTCGCCTCCCATGTGCCCTTCACCAATGCGAGGTATTCCTTCTGCTCGATGGTGTGTCGAAATCCAACCAATTTGAAATCACCGTATACGGTAGAAATATGCTGCGTAGCTACTTCTTCAATAAGGGTTTCCTTATCGAGGCGATACGCTATTAAGTCGCGAATCGAAATCAACTTCAATCCAAACTGATCGGCAATTTCAAAAAGCTGTGGCAAACGTGCCATTGTGCCGTCGTCGTTCATGATTTCGACAATAGCACCGGCCGGAGCAAGGCCCGCCAAACGTGCGAGATCAACTGCCGCCTCGGTATGCCCCGTGCGGCGCAGCACCCCACCACTCTTTGCCTTGAGCGGAAAAATATGACCTGGACGGGCAAAATCACCGGGCTTGTAACCGGGAGTTACCAGCGCCTGAATCGTCTTGGCGCGATCATGCGCACTAATACCCGTGGTGCATCCATGCCCCAGCAAATCAATAGAAACGGTAAAAGCGGTTTTGTGAGGATCAGTGTTATTGCTGACCATCATATCCAGGTCCAATGCGCTGCAGATTTCGTCCGTTACGGCCACACATATTAAACCTCGGCCATGCTTCGACATGAAGTTAATGGTGTCGGGAGTTACCTTCTCTGCAGCAACAATGAAGTCTCCTTCGTTTTCTCGATCCTCATCATCGACCACAATTACCAACTTACCCATGCGAATATCTACGAGAGCTTCTGCAATCGTATCCAATTTCCGCAATAACCCAACTTTTTCCATGCGCGCAAAATTACACTCGCTAAACAAGCGTATCCGAAAAAAGTTAGATTGCCGCTAAAGCTTCAAGGTATTTCTCGATGTAGGCATCCACAAATCTTGATTTGTACTGCATAATGTAGCGCGGATGCTCCAAGGGCACCACACGTTTAAACCAAGCATGTTTTTCATTTAATCCTTCTAGAAACGCCCTGTTTTTCCCTGTTCCCAAACAAAAAACCTCGTCGCGACAAATGGGCCACGACAATTGGCTTTCCATGCATTTCTCTATGAAAGGAGTAACCGCCTGTTGTAATGCTGGACTGTCATAATAATTGAAGTTTACCGAACCGCCTTTCTTCTCCATCACAAAGCCCAACGGACAAATGGAAGAAATCAGAAAACGCCGGTAGAAAACGTCTACACCACCATAGGCTTCAATCATTCGATAGATAAATGCGCTGCTCGATTCGTGAATCAAATTATCAGAAGCTCCTATACCCATGTATTCATACAACCGCCTTGTATCGGTAAATGGGATTCCCGTTTGCCCGGCTCCTAGCCTGCCGGGATTGATGCCCAGTATGAGCTTCCGTTTGTTACAATCTGCATAAAAGCGATCGTAAAATGCATCCGACCATTCGAAAACCCGTTCATCGTTTTTAAATGGATTCAGCACTGAAATGCCCGCAGGTAAACTTCCCTCAAGGTTTAAACTACGATTGAATAGTTTGATTTGCTCCGCTAAAACGGGTATTGCCTTCGATTTCATTTGCGATTCCAATGTTTGAAACAACCTTTCAACGAAAAATGCCGTCTTTGAAATACATTTGAACACCTGCAATTTAAAGGAAGAAAAGAACATGAGTTGGAAATCGCGAACCCTGTCCATGCTGCTGTTTATAATCGTTGCATTGATGGCTTGCCGAAAAGATGATAACCAACCCGACACCGAGGAGCCTATTCCGGTGCCGGAAACCTCGGTGCGTTTCAATCTGAACGAGGTACCCTACCCGAAGCTCTCTGATTACAGATTCTTCGTGGATACCATGGTGCAATTGAATCCCAACTCAGGAGTTTTACCCTACGACGTAATTACGCCGCTATTCTCGGACTATGCCAAGAAGAAACGATTCATCTGGATGCCCGCAGGAGCAAGCGCTCAATTCGTGACGGATCGAGAAGTCGTGAACTTTCCCGAAGGCACCGTAATGATTAAGAACTTCTATTACGACAATGTGCAACCGCTTGGGGTTAGAAAAGTGATTGAGACTCGTTTGCTCTACAAGAAAAACGGAGAATGGAAGTTTGCGGATTATATCTGGAACGATGAACAAACTGAAGCCACCTTCGATTTGGAAGGCTCTTACCAAAACGTTGAATGGATGGATGCCCAAGGAGAAATCCATACGGTGAACTACCGAATTCCAAGCGAAGTAGAATGCTACACGTGCCATAAGTTCAACGATGCTGCCACACCGATTGGCCCTAAACCGCAAAACTTGAACAACGCAATTACGTATGACGACGGGCTGAAAAATCAATTACAGAAATGGGCTGAAGTAGGCTATCTCAATAGCGACTACCCGACCTCTATCGAAACAGTAGTTGATTGGACCGACGAAACACAGACACTTGAAAATCGCTGGCGTGCATACGTTGACATGAATTGTTCGCATTGCCATCGCGAAGGCAGTCATTGCGATTACAGACCCTTGCGTTTGGCATGGAGCGAAACCGCCAATCCTGACAACCTCGGCATCTGTGTTGCTCCCGAAGAATATGTAGCCCCTCAGCTCACACACATTATAGCTCGCAGCAACATGAACCGTTCTATGATGCACTATCGTCTGAACACAACCGAAGAGCAATATAGAATGCCTTTGTTTGGCCGAACCGTCATTCATGAAGAGGCCGTTGCATTGCTCGAAGCCTATATCAACTCGTTAACCCCAACCTGTCCATAATTTCAAAAAACCAAACCGAAATGAAAAATCACTACTTATTGGGTGCCTTCCTTTTGTTGCTCAGCCACTCGGCAATTGCACAAGACAATTGCTCAGAGGCATTGGCAATTGTACCCGGCTATTACATCGTGGATGCTGTTAACGGCACCGAAATCCCTGCCGTTACCTGCTCCGGCGCTCAAGGCGGCGCAGAGTTAGCCGAATGGTACACCTACACCCCTGAAGCCGACTATTACATGACGGTTAGCTCTAACGTGGTGGGCGTAACTCCAACCGATACGCGCATGCACATCTACACCGGCACATGCGGCAACTTGTCTT
>CAMAYP010000083.1 GCA_945862415.1 Chryseobacterium gleum
GGACTTACGGGACGGAACCGTGAATTTGTTTTTTTACCACAACTACGATACAACCGTACAATTCAACTTAAAGGAAGAATTGAAAAAGGGCGACCACAGCATCGCTATCGAAAAGCTATTTCCGCCAAACCCTGAATTTGATCAACTCAGTTATTTTCAAACCACCAAAAACAACAATTGGATTGCCCTTTTTATACTGGGTTCTGCCGTAATCTTTTTATTCTCTTCTATCTACTTTCTCGTACAGTATTTTCGAGCGAAGAAGGATCAGAAGTACGCGCTGCTGAAGCTCATCCTATTCCCCATTGGGCTCATCCTACTCTACTACATGTATGTCTTGAGCAGCAACCTTGCAGTTTTCTATTTCCCGGCACCCTATCAATCTCCCACAAACGCATTGGTTAGTCTAGCCTCCTACATTCCGTTGTTGTTGCTGGTTCTTATACTCCCTCTGCTCATCCTGAATTACCGAATATTCAAGGAGCATTGCTGGAGTAGATTCGCCAGCGGACTCTTCACAATCAACAATCTTATATGCATCGGTTTGATTGGCCTATTTCAGTACTGGGAGCTTTTCGATGTTTTCAATTGAAAACACAGGGCCATCTTTCGGACCAGACTTAAAAGGAGCATTTTTGCACACCCGAGAATAATGCAATCATCCTGCGCTTGATTGGGCTTACTTTTCAAACCGAAATTCAGGTTGATTTTTTATGAAAAAAGTATTTCTGCTCGCGGTATTCATCATCGCTGACTATATGGTAAATGCCCAAAGTGCCAACGGGAATGGCAGTTCCCTGCCCGGAGGCAACGTTCAGCCGAATGGATCGACTACATCTCACACGGAGGAAGGGCACTTTCACTTTTATGGATTCGGACGCACGGTCTTTACGCTGGACGATCAGAACTTAGGCGGCAGCGATCTATTCGTTCCGGCCAATATCAAGTTTGGCCAATCGAAAACGCCCAATTTCTTTGTCACGGCAAAACAGACACGAGCGGGCTTCGATTATACACGCCCTTTTGGTTCAAACGTATTGAAGATAAAGCTTGAAGGTGACTTCCACAACGATGCAAGCAACGCCACAGGCCTATTTAGAATGCGTCATGCGTTCGCAGAATACAAGTTCCTAACGGTCGGCATGACCTGGAGCAATTTTTTCGATGAAGGAGTAAATCCAACAGTGGTCGATTTTGAAGGCCCCAACAGCTCTACATTGTCCCGTACACCGCAGGTGAAGTTCTCCACCTTCAAGTCAAAGAACACTCTTTCAGTTTCCCTTGAAAATCCGGGAGAGAATGTATCTCTTGGTGGATCCATCACCGCGCTTCCAATTCGCTATCCCGACGTAATTGCTGCTTACAAGATCAATGGCAAGTTCGGTTTTCTGAAGCTCGCGGGACTCGTTCGTGAACTTCGATATGAAAGTGACAAGGCACGAAGCCTAATTGGATATGGTGCGAATGTCATGAGCATGATAAACGTCGGCTCTTCTGACAAACTCAAATTCCAAGCGGTAGGCGGAACGGGCATCGCACGCTATATTCAGGGAGCTTCCGGTCTGAATTACGATGCCTTGTACGATAGCACTTCAAGTTTAAAAAAACTCAACATGTACGGTCTGAATTTGTCGTACCAGCACTTTTGGAAGAGCAACCTCTACTCCTCTTTTACTGCAGGCTTCTTAAATGTAGAGAAGAACAAGAACCTGGCACCCGGCAATTACTGGAAAAGCTACTACGCTTCATTGAACCTGTTTTACGAGGTTTTCAGCAACTTATCATTCGGCTATGATGTGCTTGCCGGTGAAAGGGTGAACATTAATGGAGAAAAACAATCTGCCCTGCGCTTGCAAATGAATGCCACCTATAAATTCAGCCACCCCAATTAAAACAACAAACTCTATACAGCCATGAAGAATACTATTTCACTGTTTCTGATTTTCCTATCCATTGTTCTTGTTGCTTGCAATCCAAGTAATGCAGGCAAATCCGGTGAGAACGCCGGGGCAGATACCTTGAAGGGCAAAGAAGCTCACGTTAAAACAGATGGGGCCATTCTTCCCGGTCTTGATCATGGTATGGAGCAGTCGCCGATCAACATCAGTTCTTCCACCAATGACAAAGGGCATCACAAGGTTTCGCTCTATTTCAAGGATAGCATTAACAAGGTAGAGAACCTCGGTCACACCGTCCAACTTGATTTCAATGAAGGAAGTACCATTACTCAAGACGACACATTGTTCAATTTCAAACAATGTCATTTTCACACACCGTCGGAGCACCATATAGATGGCATGTCATTCCCGATGGAGATGCATATTGTTTCCATGATGCCGGACACCAATAAAAAAGACACACCTCAGTACCTCGTTATTTCAGCGTTGTTCAAAGAAGGCAAGGAGAGCAAATTCATCGCCGATTTCCTAAGCTCCATTCCCAAGAATGAAAACGAGAAAGAAGCTGTTCCGACAGGACAGGTCAAGCTGTCTGATTTATTTGGATCCGTGAGTGCCGAGTTGATGGGGCAGTATTACTACTACCGAGGATCGTTGACCACTCCGCCGTACACCGAATCCGTTCGTTGGCACGTTACAAAGCACATTTTCGAAGCATCACCCGAGCAGATTGAAGCGATCCACAAGATTGAAGGCAACAATGCCCGTCAGGTTCAGGCCACTTTCGGCCGCGTGGTTGCCAACGACTGAGGTCAACGCTGTTTAGTTTGAAGCAACAAGACTTTTAAAAAGTCTTTGAAACTTCCCTTGCAAAAACCGACGTTTTTGGAGGTTTTCATGCGCTCTTTTTAGGAATTCAATACATAACCTAAAATCGGCCAGGCATTGCTGAACCAATTAAAATGGGCCTTGTTTTAAGGACCATGAATTTGAGAAATCTTGTTACCGCTGCGGTAGTGTCACGAACTACACCGCCACAGCTACCGGAAATGGTCCGTTTCAATTCACGATTACCCCCACAGGCTCAAGCAACACAAGCGGTGTGTTTGCGCTTTCAGCAGGAGTTTACGAGTTGGAAGTGCTTGATGCCATCGGATGTAGTTCCTCTATAACGATCGACAATAGCACCGCCATTCTATGTCCAACCGACTTCAATCAAGACAACGTTACAGGAGTATCCGATTTGCTCGAATTCAACGCGGCCTATGGATGCACCGGGAACTGCTGTCCGTATGATCTTAACAGCGATGGCGTGGTGAGCGTTGCAGACTTACTGAGCTTTATTTCAGCGTTTGGGGCGGTTTGTGAGTGATGCTCTGAAAACCGTATTCATATCGCCATTGGAGTTCATTACCGACATTCAAAATTAAAAATGCTTTACAATCAAACGGTTAACAATTGTGACTACATTGTCGTGTTAACGTTCCAACATTACGTTGACTAAACATACGTGCATGAAATTATCCAATCTCATGGAGAAAGTTTACATTAAACTTCTTTCCAAACAAACAAAAGACAAGAGTGAGAAGGTAATTTTATGGATTGCACTGGCGAGTTTTGCCATTCACTTATTCATTATTGGATTAATACATTTCGGTTTTCTCACTATAGCTGAACCTTCGAATTTATTAAGAAACCCAATAGCAGCTATATACACGCCCTTCTCATTCATCTTGGTTTATGAGGTCTACCTTTTAATTTATTTCCTTCCCAAGTCAACCTCTACTTACATATCCAAGCAGTATGAAATTATAGCTCTAATCATTATCAGACGTCTATTCAAAGATCTTTCAGACCTGACACTCACATCCAATTGGTTCAATAGCAAAAATGATCTTCAGTTCACTTATGATCTAGTAGCATCTGTATTACTGTTTTATTTAATTTATTTATTTCAAGTCCAACGCACCAGAGTGTTCAAGAAAATTGAAAATAACCCTGATCATTCACTGAGTATTTCTAAATTTATACAGGCAAAAAAATGGATAGCAACAGCGTTGGTTCCTGTGCTGATGATAATTGCCATTTACTCCTTTGTAAACTGGAGTATTGACTTCGTTAACCCAAGCTCAACTGACCCGATTTCCTTTAAGAATATCAATAATATTTTCTTTGAACAGTTCTTCAATATTTTGATTATCGCCGATGTAATACTATTGCTGTTTTCATTTTTTCACACCGACGAATTCCACAAAGTCATTCGAAACTCCGGATTTATTATATCAACCATATTAATACGCATATCCTTTTCGGTAAGCGGTATCATCAATAATTTACTGATTGTTTCCGCCATTTTGTTTGGGCTTATAATCCTTTTCATTCACAACAAGTTTGAAACGCGATTAGCCTGTAAAATAGCGAAAGTCGATGATGCCGAAGAATAAGGAATGGCATTGAAGCGCGACTACTTCTTAGGCGTGTAGCCTCTCAGATTATCCGCAACCGATTGGGCGATGTTTTCATAGAGTTCTTGCATCATTTCCTCCTCTGTCTTCATTCCAACCGCAACATAAACTCCTTCTTGCCTTCTTCCCGCGTCATGACCTTTGATGGTGTCGATACCGTCCTTTACTAAATCAATCACAGAGTCAATCACCCTCCCTGAAAACCTAGATTCAACGGTATAAAAAACCCCTGTGCTGGAGACTTCTCTCGGTCCTTTTGCGGATGGAAAATTCCTGGAGAATTCAATCTTACCACTTTCAACGTGCATGAGCTTATAGACGAAATCCATGCTCAGAGTCGAGGTCCTTTCAATCTTGAAACAAACCATACTATCGTCGACTCTCCCACTGGTTGGAACCTCTTTGCATGAACAAGGCTTCTTGGTTTCACGAGTCTCGTCCGAAGGTTTATACAGATAATTCGAGGCTTTACCCATCAACACATATTGGGCTGAAACAAACCTGCCAGCCTGCGGGGATTGCTCGCCCTGCTCATAGGTAGGCTCCATCGTTCTTCGCAACTCCGCTTCTAGGGGTTTGAGCGACTCCTCCCCCGCGTATATAGTAATGAAAGGATCTTCGCTTATGGATGACTCGATTACATCGAACAGCTTGGCAATAGCAATTTGGTTGTTACCCGTGACTGTCTCAACATATCGAAATGTCAAATTATAACCGCCATTCTCTTCACATGCCAGCAAATAATCCTCCGCGCTGTCATCATCTCCCTTCAGTTTAAAATCCGGATCCTCATCAACAATTTCCTGAAAAATTTCGTGCGCTTCTCGCCATTTGCTTCTTGCGAAAAGGCGCTCGCCCTCTTTGAACTTAGGAGCAAGCTCACAAACCAACAAAGTCATACGAACGTTTCGCGTATTTTCATTTACCTCATCGCCGGCAACAGAAAGATACTTCTCGCATAATTCCTTGGCTGTTCCAAAATTACCCTGATTCATTTCCAGTAGCGCCTGCGATGACAGATAAGAGCCATAACTGCTCTTCCAATTCATATAGGAATTTGACAAACACGCAGTATTCAATTTCTCCGAAACATGCTGACGAGAATAATCGGATGCTTCATTGTAGGCCGTGCGCGCTCCTTCAAAATTGCTCACCATGCACAAGCTATCCACTCGCGAGCATTTCTGCACAAGGATAACCTGAGCCATTCTTGCAGCCGCTAACCTGGCCTCATAATGGTTCTTTACTTCGTACAAATAATGATACACTTTGTAAGCAGACTCATACTGTCTGTTCTGTTCCAACGAATGCCCCATCTTCATCTGTTTCCTCGAATAACAGGAGACAACGGTGAGAGAAATAAAAATCAAAAGCATGAGTCGGCTTACAAACAAATGTAGGCTCGGTGTTCGACTCGGGACAGCTTTCATAGTCACAAAAATAAGAACTGTTAAAGTTCGAAGGATAGCTATCCACCGCGCTGCTAATCTATGAAACATCCAAAAGACAATACCCGAATCCTTCGAGCCCCCTTCTTGATATCAAATAAACAGTTGTAGACAATCAAATTGTAGACAATTGAAATATCAACAATACCTTTGTCTACAACAGTTGAAAGCATGAAAAAATTAACTATCAATCGAAACGGAGCCGCCAAACAACTTGCGGAAAAACTCTGCATGAAAAAGGGCGACTTGCACCTCTTGATCGGATGCAGCCGTTCGTATATCCATCACGCCGACACAAAAAAACGATCGATGAGCGCGAAGTTTTCCAATCGTCTGCAAAATCTGATCTTGCCGGTGCTTCTTCATGACGTTAAATCAGCGAAAAACAAATCTAAAACCGCTTCAAATCATTTACCCGTGCTAACACCGGCACAAAAAAAGAAAGTAGAAAGCCAAATGCATAACACGAAACTCATGTTGCAAACTCTGGAGCGACGAAATGCACATTACATTGAACGAAAAACATCATTATCGCAGGCAATCGCCCTGACTGAAAAACTATCTGCTCCAGACGCAGCAGACATAAAGCTTACTGTACTATTTGAAAGCTGGAAAAGACTCCATTTGCGGGAGTTGAATCAACAGTTAAAAAAGTTCGACACATTAGAGTTTCATCAAATGCAAATCAGGAAGTTGCAAATCAAATCTGAAATGGAATATTGGACCTTATTGCTGAAATAAGTAAACGAGGCTGCAGGAAATTAATTTCTTATATCACGCCATATAGCAATTCAACTCTACTTAAAGAATTTCTTGTAGTCCGGATTGTCCGGTGTTATTACGACATAGACGGTGTCAACTACTCTTCCTGAAGTTTCTTGATGCTGATTTCCATTGAAAGCATTACCGAAATTCCTTTCAAGCACCTCCACTTTTGTAATAAAGTGATCAGTTTCCCCCCTGTTCTTAAATATATTTTTACCGGCAGTTTCATGATAAACCAATTTCACCTTCCAACCATATTGGGCCGCTGAATCAAGCATCGTGATAATTTGTTGGTCCGGATGATCATTGTCGATTGAAAAATCGAAGGGTACACTGCTGTTCATACCTGTTTGAGTCACGTTCAGATGACCTTCCCAGCTTTTCCAAACTAAACCGGTTTCTGAAAATTGAGTAATTACACCAATGCGTTCACCATTAGAGTAATTCTCGCTGCAGCCGGATAATAGCAATAGACACAACCCGATTGAAATCGAACCTTTCTTATGCCTTATCATTTTATTTTAATCTAATTTCTTTTTTGTTAAACTCTTCTGATGTCAGTTCCACTTTTCCAAGTGACTCGTCTCAAACTTGAACATCAACCATATACCAACTCGCACAACAACTGCTAAGGAGCGCTTGAATCAATACGCCCGTGCAAACAACACCCGCTGCTTCGAAGGCTTGCCTGTTATCATGCACGCGCCTTCCTCTTCGCCCATGCCAAATGGTATACAGCGAATAGTAGCCTTAGTCTCGTCCTTCACGCGCTCTTCGGTTTCTTTGGTACCGTCCCAATGCGCGAGGAAGAATCCTCCCTTCTCATCGAGCAGCTTCTTGAACTCCTCGTATGAATCGACGCGGGTAATGTGCTCTTCACGGTAGCCCATGGCTTGCGCAAACAAGTTGTCCTGAATATCGATCATGAGTTGTTGAATACGATCGGCAACACCGTCGAATGGAACAGTTTCCTTCGTGCCGTCATCACGACGCGCAATTTCCACCGTGCCGTTTTCGAGATCCTTCGGCCCCATAGCCAAACGAACAGGCACGCCCTTCAATTCGTATTCTGCGAATTTCCAACCACTGCGCTTGGTATCATCGTCGTCAAACTTGACACTTATCCCTCGGCTTTTCAATTCATGAATTAGTGGTTTAACCTTTTCACCAATAATAGCCAATTGTTCTTCGCCTTTATAGATGGGAACAATCACTACTTGTATCGGCGCCAACATCGGCGGCAAACGCAACCCTTGGTCGTCGCTGTGTGCCATCACCAACGCGCCCATCAAACGGGTAGAAACGCCCCACGAGGTTGCCCATACATAGTCGAGCACACCTTCTTTCGAAGTGAACTTCACATCAAATGCTTTGGCGAAATTTTGTCCCAAAAAGTGTGAGGTTCCCGCTTGCAAAGCCTTGCCATCTTGCATCAACGCTTCAATGCACATGGTATCCAATGCACCTGCAAAACGTTCGCTCTCGGTTTTGCTTCCTTTGATGACAGGCATCGCCATCCACTTCTCGGCGAACTCTGCATAAACATCGAGCATCATTTTCGTTTCACTGATCGCCTCTTGAGCTGTAGCATGCGCCGTGTGTCCTTCTTGCCAAAGAAACTCTGTGGTTCGCAAAAACAAGCGTGTGCGCATTTCCCAGCGCACGACGTTGGCCCATTGGTTTATCAAAATAGGAAGATCACGATAGCTCTGTATCCAGCCCTTGTAGGTATTCCAAATGATCGCCTCACTCGTAGGACGAACGATGAGTTCTTCTTCCAACTTCGAATCAGGATCGACCATGAGCTTACCCTTTTCATTGGGATCCACCTTCAAACGGTAGTGTGTTACCACCGCGCATTCTTTGGCAAAACCTTCAGCATGCCCTTCCTCCTTTTCCAAGAAACTCTTGGGCACGAACATCGGGAAGTAGGCATTCACGTGGCCGGTGTCTTTGAACATCTTGTCCAACGCATCGCGCATCTTTTCCCAAATAGCAAAGCCATACGGCTTAATGACCATGCAACCGCGCACAGCACTGTGCTCTGCCAGGTCAGCATTGATCACTAATTCATTGTACCACTTGGAATAGTCGGTTGCACGTGGGGTTAACTTATCGGCCATAGGTTGAGATTGTTAAATTTCGAGTTCGCGAATTTAATACACCCGCCGACTTAGACCGCGCTCAGCGCTACTCTATTCTGCATGATTGAAATTAGAATCGAAAGAAAATGGAAGCATCCAATCAACTTTGCACTAAGTTTGATATCCAAGGAAAAACACATTGCCATGAAAGCACAACTACTTCTTCTGATGGTTCTCGTATCGTCCTTGTATTCATGCACTCGAAGCCGCTATGCAACTGTTGGAGCCTACGAAAGCGACGACGCTTACTACACCGGGAGCGACACCTACATTGCGGACTTTGCATTGGTCGACGATGAGGCGCAAATGGCAACGTCTGCAGACAGCGCATCAACCACTTCTTCGAGCGACGACTACTACGACCCTAACTACTCCGCACCCAACGCTTACTCACCCAACTCCTACTCCAACAGCTGGAGTCCCGACCCATGGAATTCGTGCGGCAACTCATTCGGATCGGGTTTTGGCAATTACAACTATGGCAACTATTGGAATAACTCGCCCTATGTAATGCCAAGTATTGGATGGAATCCATACTCGGGTTACTACACCAACTTGACATTCGTTTACGGCTACAGTTCACCCTACAACCCCTATTGCAGCCCTTCGTTCGGTTACAATCCATATGGCTCGTGGTACACACCCTATTATTCGCCCTATTACTATTCAGGCTGGGCCTACAACCCATGGAACTCACCCTTCAACTACTACAACGCAGGCGGCAACGACAACGACAATGGAAGTAGCATTGTGCACGGTCCCCGCAACCCAATCTCCACCATAAGTGCGGCCAACAGTTCTTATAGCAGCCAATTGTTTTACAATGGAACGAAACGCGATGTCCATGCCTATGTCAACGAAATTGAATCGGCACAGAAGCCCATTCCGACTACAACAACGACAATAAAACAACCTGCTGAAGGTAAGCCGGCGACTGTGTTCGAGGCTCGTCCTTCTGCAAAGCCAACCACGCAGCGTCCCACCTACACTCCGTCGAAGCCTGCCAGAGATCGGGATGCAGTGAAGCCGGGACTCAGCAAACCGCGTGAAACCGCTCCGAAAAGAGATCAGGTTAAACCTGTATCACCGAAACTTCCATCCGGAAGGGGTTACACACCACCCGCCAACACACCAACCCGCGATCGGAAGCCCCCGCTTCAAACGGAGCCATCAACACGCCCTCGCGAGGAAGCACCCACACGCGAGACGCCCCGTTCATCGCCACGAACGGAAAGCACACCTTCGCGCAATTCAGGCACAGCAACGCCGCCAACGCGCAGCGGTGGTGGTTCGACCAACAGTCCTCGCAGAAAATAAGCGTGCTATGAAGACATCTCTTCTATTCAGTTGTCTGCTGTTCATGTGTGCCCTTCAAGTGCATGCGCAAAGCGAGGTAGAAGCGTTGCGCTACTCCTCGGCTGAAGCAGGCTGGAGCGCACGGAGCTTGAGCATGGCAGGTGCATACAGCAGTGTAGGAGCCGACATTAGCAGCTTCTTCACAAACCCCGCCGGCCTAGCCTTGTATAAGCGGAGCATCATGGAACTGGGGCTTTCCCATGACAATCATAGCACAGATACCGAATACAACGGTGAGACCACGAAGGACTTGCGTTCGCGCCTTTCCATAGGCAATGCCGCATTCGTTGCCACACGCAAGCCTCGCTCTCCGCGTATTTTAAATGTCAGCTATGGATTAGCCTATTCGAAAACAAACAACTACTACCAGAATTTCACGATAGAAGGAAAGGCCGCCACTTCACTCATGCAACAATTCGCCTGGCAGGCGCAGGGCATACAAGCCGATGAGCTCTACAATACATTGCCATTTGGCGCAGGTATCGCGTATGAGGTGTATGGCATTGACCCCAACCCCGATGACTTGTCCGGTACCAGCTACATAGCAGCCACCGAAGGAGAATGCACCCAGCGCAAACGCATCGTGCGCGAGGGACGTCAAAACGAGACCAATGCAGGGCTGGCCCTGCAATACGGCAACAATTTATACCTTGGTGTTTCAGCCGGTGTTACGGGTATATACTTCAGCGAGCTAAGCAATTATTCCGAAAACTACCCGACCGAAAATAGAGTTCGCTCATTCACGTATGACGAAGACTTAAGCACGTTCGGAACGGGCTTTGTGGCCAGACTGGGCGCCATCTATCGGGCGCACGAGAGGGTGAGAGTCTCAGCCGCTTATCAAACGAAAACAATTACCTATCTTCAAGATTACTATTCAACCTCGGCTTCCTCGTTGGTCGATACCTTGAATTACTATTCCGAATCGCCCGAACTGATTTCGGAATACATCCTACGAAGTCCTTCCCAATGGACGTTGGGTGCATCGTTTATAGTAGGCAAAATAGGAATGGTGAGTGTTGACTGGACACAGAGCGATTTCCGACAAATTAGCATGAGTGGCACCGACGAAAACACGTACAATTACCAATCTGAAAACGCCCTGTTCGACACTCTGTTTCGCCGATGCAACCAACTGCGTTTTGGACTTGAAGCGCGCATACACAGCACCTACTATGCACGCGCCGGCTACAACATTCAACAAAGCCCATTAAGTGATGTGGCTCAGAGCGTCAATGACCCTGCAGTTGGTTGGACGGCAGGAATAGGTTACCGCGATGACCACTTGTTTGTAGACCTGACCTTATCAAGCCGAATTGCGAAAAACAGCTACTACCTGTATGATCCGGCCCTGGTTAATGCAGCAACTGTAAACGATAGAATGACACGTGTGCTGCTATCCGTTGGCGTGCGCTTCTGAGTGCGCCTCACCCAAGTATCTGCGCACGGCATAATGCCCGAGGTAGATAAGTGGCGTAAGCAATATCGCGATAATCAATTTCAACACGTAGTTGGTAGGTGCAATTTCCCAAAACGCCGAAATAGGCAATGTGCCGGGCAGAATAAAGCCGATGTAAATTACAATATAAGAATCGATCAGCTGCGACACCACGGTGCTTCCCGTGCTGCGAAGCCAGATGTGCTTATTGCCCGTCTTCTGCTTTATCCAGGCAAACAAGGTGGCATCGAGCAATTGCGAAAACATGAATGCGCATACAC
>CAMAYP010000084.1 GCA_945862415.1 Chryseobacterium gleum
GTGCAATTGTTTATGCAACCATTTGCCTGCAGCCCGGTGTATGTTACACTGCGAATATGATTAATAATACCGGACCTTTTGGTTGGTACAACGGTTACTTCTGGGTGAATGCATTTGGTACGCAAGTAATCAATGCACAACCCTCTGCAGATGCTCAGTTTGCTTCGGTTCAATTCAGCATCGATGGTACCTGCGGTCCGGTATTCGGCTGCACCGATCCTACAGCAGTGAATTACAATGCTGAGGCTAACATGGAAAATGGCACTTGTGTTTACCCTACTGTAGGTTGCACCGATCCAACTGCGGTAAACTTTGATTCACTCGCAGCAGTAGACAATGGTACCTGCTTTTACATGAACGATTGTTTGGGCAGTGTAACAGAGTTCATTCTTAACCAGGGAATGTTTCCTAATGAATCGTCTTACGTGATCTATGATGAATTAGGAAATACAATCGCTGCAGGTTCAGGAGCAACTACCCAATATGCTTGTCTGTTGGATGGTTGTTATACCGTTGCCATGTTCGATTCTTTCGGTGATGGTTGGGACAGTGGTTACCTTGATGTAGCAGTGAACGGCCAAACAATCAACTCATTCACCCTCTCAAATGGTCTTGAAGGTTCAGACTATTTCGGAATAAATTCCGAAGGCTGTGTGCCTGTTATTCCGGGCTGCACCGATGCTGGAGCTTTGAACTATAACGCGCTGGCCAACGAAGATGATGGTTCATGCCAATATCCATTGAACTGCACAGATAACCTGGTTACCATTCAAATTGTAACCTCAAACTGGGGTTCTGAAGTTGGATGGAGCCTTGTAGATGCAGCAGGTGTTGAAGTGGCATCAGGCTCGGGTTATTCAAGCTGGGGATGGTCTACAGAGTACGCTTGCGTGGCCGATGGTTGTTACCAATTGGTGATGAACGACAGCTGGGGCGATGGTTGGAATGGAGCTTATTATATGATTTCAACGGGCAGTGCTTATTACGAAGGTTCGTTGTACTATGGTTCTGCAGGTATCGACATGATCGGAGTAAATTCTGATTGTGGTATGATCGCAGGTTGCACAGATGTTGTAGCTCTTAATTACAACCCACAGGCTTCATTCGATGATGGTTCATGCCTTTACAATGCAGCGGCTGGTCTTGGCATTACGAACGGACTTGAAGTGGAGTTTGCTCTTTATCCAAACCCAACCAACGGTGGTATTGTAGTTAATGCTACGTCGATTGATCCGCTGAAGACAGTAACCTTGAATATTTACGGAGCAGAAGGTCGCCTGGTGCGAGCTGCCAACTACAATGTAAGCTCAGAAGCAGTAGTGATTGAGGAAGACCTCACAGACATTCCTGCCGGCTATTATTTTGTAGAAATGGTGAATGGCAATTCACGATTGGTTAAGGCTTTGATTAAGCAATAAAAAGTTTAGATGATAAGAAAAAGGCCGCTGTTGCGGCCTTTTTTATGCTATGAATCGGAGGTGAATTGTCGATAGCCTGCGCCTATGCGCTTGGGCTATAGTTGCTCTCGAATTTTATACTGATTCCTTGACGGAGAATTGCGCGTAATCAACTCGCCCACAAAGCCTGCAAGGAACAGCTGTGTTCCAAGAATCATGGAGGTGAGGGCTATATAGAAACTTGCTTGGTCGGCCACAAGTGGAGCCTTGCTATGCCATACATACAAGTGCATGAATTTCTGAAGAATCAGGTAAGCAGTAAGTCCTAGTCCAATTACAAAGGTTGTACCCCCGATGGTGCCGAAAATGTGCATTGGGCGTTTTCCAAATTTGGAAATGAACATAATCGTCATCAAGTCGAGCGGACCATTGATGAATCGCTCCAACCCAAACTTCGTAGTGCCGTATTTGCGTGCCCTGTGCTCAACAACCTTTTCACCAATTTTTTTAAAGCCTTCTCGATGTGCTATTACAGGAATGTAGCGGTGCATTTCACCGAAAATTTCTACGCTTTTTACGACCTCGTTTGAATAGGCTTTCAGTCCGCAGTTGAAATCATGAAGGTAAATTCCGCTCATTCTGCGTGTTGCCCAGTTATACAGTTTCGTCGGGATTGTCTTTGAAATGGGGTCGTGACGTTTCTTTTTCCAGCCGCTCACCAAATCAAAACCATCCTCAACAATCATCTTATAAAGATCCGGTATTTCATCCGGAGAGTCTTGCAGATCTGCATCCATCGTAAGAACAACTCGCCCGGAGCAGGCTTCGAATCCCGTATGAAGTGCTGCACTCTTGCCGTAGTTTCGTTGGAAACGAATCCCGTGCACTTCGGGGTTGTTGTGTCGGAGTTGACGGATGATTTCCCAAGAATTGTCCTTCGAGCCATCGTCTATAAACAGGATTTCATAGCTCAACGATGCGCGGTCACATACACGCTTAATCCAGGCATGCAATTCAGGCAGTGACTCCGCTTCATTGAGCAACGGTATTACCAGCGAGAGATCTTTCATGCGGTAATGAAAGGGTTTTTGGGTTCTTTTCGCTTAATAAATGAGGCGCAAATAATACTAATCAACGCCATGAAAAGCCCTCCTTTCAACCAGCTAAATAGCTGAGCAAGCGGTTTGAATTGAGAGGGAAGGTCTCTCATTTCCTTCAAGGTTTCTTTAATCGCATCTTCCGGTGCTCCCCATTTTTCCATCGTTTTCTCGGTCTCCTCTAAAATACGCACGGAAAGCTCCTTGGCCAGGCTCTTATCAATTACGTTGAAGAGAATGATGTTCCACAATGTCGAAACCAATGTGGCGATCATGAGCATGGAGAGCAGAGTAATAAAAGTCTGTTTCAGGTGAAATGACTCCGACTCGTGCTTGTTGCGAAGCTGAATAGTGAAATAGCAAATCAACCCAATTGAAATGGGGTACATAATTACGGAATACCACCAATTGGCAAAAACATCCATTCCGGCAGCATAGAGCAACGCCATGTATACGCTGACTACAACACCCACGATTATTCCATAACGGAGTATACTTTCCTTCATAAAGTGAAACTATTGGTTTTGCCAAAAATAGTAGGTCAATCAGCTGTAGGGATTCAATTTTCAGAAAAAACCGACGGAGGTTTGTTGAAACCACCTTACTTTTGCTGCAAAGGGCAAGTCTTTTACGACCAGCTCCTGTCCAATCCTCCAGGGCCGGAAGGCAGCAAAGGCAGACGGTTGTAGCGGTGCGATAAATTTGGCTTGCCTTTTTTTCTTTTCTTTCATCAACAATCCATAGCCAATAATTTACGCTTGTCTTCCTCATGCGCAGGTCACAAGCTGCTAGTTTCGTTGACCAGTTAATGATCTATGAAAAAAATCGATGTAGCTTATTATACGCGTCGCGCCCATGCTAAAAAGAAATCGCTTGGCGATGATCTCAAGAAGATAGTCAAGAAAAACCCGAAAGGTTTGCTAGCCGATGTGAAGAGTGCTACGGAGGCAACCTGGAAGGAAGTAAGCTGCGTATCATGTGGTCATTGTTGCATGGAAATGACACCTACCTGGAAGAAGTCGGAAATAAAGCGTGTGGCAACCCATTTCGGGATGACCTCTGCGCAGTATTACGAGAAGTACCTTTACACCGAAGAGAAGACGGGAGACATAATGAACGATAGCACTCCCTGCCAGCATTTCGACAAGAAGAAAGGGCTTTGCACGATTTACGAAGTTCGCCCTTCCGACTGCGCCGAGTTTCCGCATTTTCACCGAAAGGATTTTAAAGATCAAGTAGAAGAAGTTTTTATTCCCAACATGGCGCGCTGCCCGGCCACATTGGTCATGGTAGAAAAGCTAAATGCCATTATGCGTGAAAAGGGCATTATTAAATAGACTCAAGAAAGTATGAAGCCACTCTCACACCCTCGCCGTGTTCCGTTTATGGTGTATGCCGATGCTGACGGTAACATTTTTGAAGATGAGCGCTATGAGGCTGTTGGCCGCAGTGGATACGACGTATACCCGCTTACACCGGAAGATTTTATTGAACTTCCCACGGGAAGTGATTTGTTTACTCTACCCGGTCGACGTCCGTATGGACTGAACCTGGAAACAGGTGAGTTCGACGTTTGCGAAGAAGTGCAGGCCGTCGCTGCACTGAATGCCCCGGCATATACGCAATTATACATGGCCGCTTTCGGCACAGAGGAGGAGGGCGCACCTACATTACCGTTGTATTGCTATACGGTTGTAGGATGGCTCGATGGTAAATTCTACACAACAGCGGTGCGAATCGATGCGGACGAACGACAAGATCTGGAGAACTTTGATCAGGAATTGATTATTGAAGAAACGAAAAAGCGCCTAGAGCATCATCCCGAAAATAGACTCATTCAGCACCTTGGGAACAATTGCAGCATCCGCTATTCTTGCCCTGCAGCGCGCAATTTTTTTATGGGGCGATGGGAGTGTCCCATCCCTGTTTCGCCGGCTTGCAACAGCAATTGCTTGGGGTGTATTTCCTTTCAGCCTGAGGAGCATGAATTGACCTCTCCTCAAGACCGTCTTACATTTATTCCGACGGTTGAAGAAATCGTAGAGTTCACCTTGCCACACTTGGAAAGCGCGGAAAGGCCTATTGTAAGTTTCGGACAGGGCTGCGAAGGTGAACCCTTGCTGGTGTGGCAACTTATGAGAGATGCAATCATTGCTATTCGTAAAAAAACATCGCGTGGCATCATCAATCTGAATACGAATGGAAGCAAGCCAAAGGCAGTAGAGGAGCTCATGAAAGCAGGTCTCAATTCGATTCGCGTAAGTACCAACTCAGCGCGTAAATCCATTTATGATGCGTATTATTTACCCAATAACTACGAGTTTGACGACATTCGGGAAAGTGCTCGTATTGTGCGCAAATACGGCGGTTGGGCGAGCATCAATTATTTTACCTTTCCCGGCATGACCGACCAGGAGGAAGAGTATGAAGCGCTGCGCGATTGGATTCGTTACAGTGATTTGGCGATGATACAATGGCGCAATTTCAATATTGATCCCGATTGGTATTTGGGAAAGTTGGGCATAGCGGAGTTGAAGCCCGGAATGGGAGTGAGGCAGATGATGGTCAAGATTCGACAAGAGTTTCCGCATCTTGCTTACGGATATTTCAATCCACCCGCTGAGGTTCAGTCAAAGTACAATGCCATTCGCATTGAGTTGGGGAGGTGATTAAGTAGGCGTTAATGTTTCATCGTAGTCTTTTACCAAATTGTCAGTGAAACATTGTAATCTGTTGATTTTCTTTCGATTTGCTTGACAATCTGAGTTATTCTTGTTTATTTGCTTCTCCTTAACTAACAGCGATGACGTCGAAAGTGTTTTATTGTTCGAAGCAACGTGCATGGCATCATGCGCAAGAAGTGCTTAGAGAGTTGAAGTTGAATGACGCAACTCTGAATTCCTCCGGTAACTCTATTTTGGCTGAGAGAGGCTGGGTATTTTTTAGTCCTCCCACAGAAGTAGAGGTTACCTTTTATGCGGAGGAAAAAAGAGTGGAGGTAGCTGTGAATGCCGACAGCAAAGTGAAAATGTTCGATTTCGGACGAAGCGAATACCTGGAAGAGGAGATTCTATACCGCATCAAAGAGCGCATTCGTTAGTTTACCACTGCGGTATGTCGCGTGTCCACAGTAGTTTCCCATTCGAGTCAAATACATTCATCGTCAGAACGCGGTGATTCTTTTTTCCGGTAAACGAAAGGGTAGCAAAATGTCGCACACCGGATATCGTGTTTTCTACACGCCAGCGATTTTCTTCTTTCGACATATCGTACGCCCTGCTGGTAAGAGGTGAAACGGTAAGATCATAAATACCATTCTCTTTTTGAAGTGGCATGAAGGAAAGCTCTCCGCAATGCCTGTCGCCGGTGAGGAAAACTACTCCGCGGATGTTTTCTTTTTCGATTGTCTGCAGAATGTGTCTTCTTTCTTCAGTGTAATTTGAATAGTTCTCAAAAACCTCAGCACTGTTTAGGAATTGACCACCGATAGCGATGAGTTTAAACGGTGCTTGACTTTGCTTGAGGGATTGAAGAAGCCATTCTAGTTGTGCGTCACCCAAAATAGTCGGCGCTGTATTGCCAATGCTATCTTTCCACGTGCGGTGATAGCGGTTGTCGAGCAGAAAAAAGTCGACGTCGGAAAACTGAAATTGTGTTGAAATTCCTTGACCTGATTCATCTCCGGAAAGCCCATACGACGGGTTGGGCCAAAACGATTGGAAGGCCTCCAATGTCCAGTCTTTGTGAACGAATGAGCCATTGGAATCGTTGGGTCCGAAATCATGGTCGTCCCAAATGGCCAGATTTGGACAATGCTTGAGTAGGTTTTGAATTTCTTTTTGCGAGCGAGCGTGTTTGTAGCGATGTGCGATGCTTGCATAAGAGTTAAAGTCAACCTCGCGCAGATAAATATTGTCGCCTAGCCAAAGCATAAGGTCTGGGTCTTTTTTTACGATGGTGTCAAAAATATGGAAATCGGCTCCGTAGGGTTCCCCCGGACGATCGTAAGCCGGCTCATTTACAAATACACAGCTACCTAATGCCATGTTAAAATCGGGCGCATCTTTTCTAAACTGCCAAAGTTCCTGTGTTGTAAGGGTGTATGTTCGAGATGAGGCATAGCCACTTGCGACATCGATAAATGGGCGATAGTTATAGGTGGTTCCCGGCTCAAGTCCCTCGAGGTCAATTATGCAAGAGAATTCATTCCGGGCGAGGGTATTTGATTTGAAGATAATTTCCGGGGCCTTGCTTCCCGGAATAGATACTGCAATGGCCACCGGTTCCTCCATGTCGGTGGCAAGCCAAACCCTTGCGGATCGCATTCCTACATAGCCGAGAGCATGCTGAATTTGTCCGTGCATCAAGTTCGCCCATAACAGGGTGAGCATCATAGAAAAACGAATAGCAATGCTTGAATTCATAGTTTTTGATTAATGAGAAACAGAGGAGTTCAGTAAATTGCCAACCCCTTGCAACCCGCAAGTTAACTTAATCGTCTTCTGTCTGTGAAATTTTGGTTTAAATGCGCCTCGGTCGTTCTATTTTCGTTCATCACAATGAGCGATGTTTTCGCTCAGTTGAGTGGCACTGGTTGCATAGGTCAGACATCCTATACCGATGGCCAGCCAAACGATCCAATCTATTATTATCCAAGCGGTGAGTTGGGTGAGTTAACGGTAATTCCTGAAGTTGCAGGAGCAAGTTTCAATTTTGTATGGTCGCGTTTTGTACCCGGCAATAGCAATTGGTCAGCGTTTACCGTACAAAACAATGTGCCTACATCAACCATTTCGGGTCTACAACCGGGCGCCTATTTTGTCTCTGTGCGCAATACATCGAACGTGATCCTCGGCTGCTACAGGGCTTGGATAGCGCAGGTGCTGCAAGAGCCACAGGTAGATGTGCAACCAATACTTTCCAACTGTGTAGGTCCTATATCATTAGCTGGTTCATTTACACCCGGACAACTTACAGCCATAAGCAATCTTCCGGAATCGCAATTGGTTATTGATGCGAATACGGTGATTTCCGTTTGTTTTACGGGCACCCATTCGTGGGTGAGCGATTTGGCTTTTTACCTGAGGGGGCCGGCTTCATGCGGCAATCCAAACCTGGTATTAATGCCCAACCCGGGTGGCGCATGCAACAGCACGAACAACTTTACCAATTTCTGCTTTTCAACCGAATCGACCAATAACATCAATGTATGTTCTGGGGTGAATGGGCTTTCAGGGACCTACGGGAGTTATGGCGCTGTGCCTACTCCGATTAACTGGGCACCTATTTATGGTTGCGATGCAATGAATGGCGGCTGGGCAGTGCAAGTGTATGATTGCGTTGGTTTGGATACAGGTAGCTTAACGGATGCCACAATTACCTTCACGGGCACAGATTTGTGCGGAGCAACTCAAACCGTTACATATACCACCCCTGCTGGCTTTTCCTCTTTCATAGCCGATAATTCTTGCTCCGCTGCAACGGCGTCAATTTACACGGTTTCGCCCGCTGTTTCTCCTGCTTTGCTCGATTGCACATTCGGATTCGAGTGGACAAGCGAACCTCCGATAACAATTCCCAATGCCACTTCTTCCTTGACGATTGATATTACTTCGTTAACCGACTTGGCCGGAAATCCAATACCATGGCAAGACATTGATTTCACACTCAACACGACCATCAATTGTGATGATCTGGCCGACCAAAATGACTGCTTCGGCGGCAATGGCAGCGATACCGAAACCTATGTAAGCATCCCACAAACGCAAACTACCATTACGGATATATCGCCCATTTGCATTGATAACGGCACGGTTCAATTTACCGCTGATGTTCCTGGAGGAACGTGGTCGGGTGTCGGAGTAATTGATCCGGCTACTGGTGTTTTCGACCCAATGATTGCGGGCGAGGGATCCTTTACGGTAGAGTACACCTTCGCTGATCCTTGCATATTACCTGACAATTCACAAGTTTCGGTTGAGGTTGAGCCCAGTCTGACATTCAATCTGCCGGATAACATTTGCGAGGATGCGCTTCCTTTCAATTTGTTGAGTGCTTCTTCGGACGGGGTATTCAGCGGTGATGGCATTACGGACGCATTGCTTGGAACCTTTGATCCGGCGATGGCCGGTGTTGGAACGCACACCATCTTAATGATCAGCAATACAGTGTGTCCGGTTAATTTATCGGACGCAGTGAACGTTAACCCAATACCGACGCTTGTTGTTTCAGCCAACATGGATGTTTGCCCCGGAGAGGATGTTCAGATATCAGCGTCAGGAGCTGACTCGTATCTGTGGTCACCTTCAGACTTTCTCACAGCCGATAATATTGCAGATCCGATCGTTTCTTTGGGCGCCACTACAACGTATTCGGTTACGGCAACGTCCTCTTTTGGATGTGAAGCAAATGGTGAAGTCATTCTAACTTTACTCACTTCACCAACTATTAATGTTGCTCCTCCCGCATTGGCATGCCCGGGCGCCCAGGTAAATCTTGCTGCAACAGGCAGCACCGGCGCATGGGAATGGACCCTGACAGACGGCTCGTTGTTGGGGTCTACACAGTTGCTGAATATCGATTTTCAGGTTACAACAACCGTTCAGGCGCAGGTAACGGACGATTGTTTGAACACAGCCACTGCTCAAGTAGTTGTATCGATTGAATCAATTCCTTCTGTTAATGCAGGTCTGAATGCTGTGTTATGCGACGGGCTTTCTACCCAGTTGGAAGTCGATGTTACAGGCAATTACGCGGATGTTCTATGGACAACAATCGATGGCGTTATAACGGGCTCGGCGTTAGCTCCAATTATTGAAACTTCTGTGGAGGGGACTTATACTTCAACCATTACAACAGCATTGGGGTGTCAATACTCCGACGACGTTTTTGTAGATGTGGTGCCGCTGCCAACGGTAAGCATAGTGGCCGATGCGGATGTTTGCGCAGGCCAGCCGCATCCACTTTCAGTTAACGGTGCATTAAGTTACGTGTGGTCGCCGGCGAACGGTTTAAGTAGTTCCGTTGTTGCGAATCCGAACGCTACCATCAGCGCGCCAGCTACATTTACAGTTACAGGCACAGATGGAAACGGGTGTGTGAACACGGATCAAATTTCGTTGACGATCATTGCATCTCCTCAGATTTCAGCCAGTTCGGTTTCGATGATATGTCCCGAGACGGATGTTGTGTTAAGTGCCACGGGAACTACAGGCAGCTATTCGTGGTCGCCCGCAACAGCTTTGAATACAGATAACGGGAGTACCGTCATCGCTTCCCCCATGTCGACAACGCAGTATGTTGTAACACTAACCGACGAGTGCGGTGAGCAGGTACAGGCAACCGTGAATGTACCGGTAGAGCAACTCTACTCTGTGAGTGCCGGCAACGATACTGAATTTTGCGAAGGACTTACTGTAACGCTCGACGCCAATATTACTGGCTCTAACCCGACCATTACGTGGTATGATAATTCGGGCCTGATGTCGGGAGAGAATGATGATTTGCTTGTTGTAAATAGCTCCGGTACTTATGCTGTGCAGGTTGAAACCCCTTTAGGTTGTATATACGATGACGCAGTTGTTGTTAACGAGGTTGCGTATCCCACCTTTTACTTGGCCGATACACTTTCCTATTGCAGTGGGGAGTCTGTAGTATTGAACATCCCGGGCTCATGGGACCAAGTGCAATGGTCGAACGGAAGCACGGGTCCCCAAATAGAGGTTTCGCAAGAGGGGGCTTATGAGGTAACTGTTTACGATGGCGATTGTGCAACAACGGATGAGGTGCATGTATACAGGGTTGTTCTTCCCCAAATAGAACTCGGTTCAACCATAGAAATTTGTCAGGGTGAAACAGCTGCCCTGTCTGCAGGATATAGCGGAGATTGGAGCACGGGTGCAACTGCCGATTCTATTCTCGTTGCAACGGAAGGAACCTATACCTTCGAATACAGTGAAGATGGCTGCTCCGTAATGGACGAAGTAGCGGTCGTTGTGAACCCATTGCCATTTATCGATGCGGTCTCAACGCAGTATGGTTGCATGAACCAGTTGTATACGATTGTTATCAATGACTTTGCTGCAGGAAATTATGGATGGAGTGATGGTTCGCAAGAGCCCTATCTAGAGGTCGATCAGCCGGGCGATTACTGGTTCATGGTGACCAATGAGTGCGGCAGCCGCGCCCAAACTATTTCGGTCATTTTCGAAGATTGTGACGAAGCGGTTTACATCCCAAGTTGCTTTACCCCGGACAACGACGGCATCAATGACGTGTGGCAGATTGTTACCCGTAACATCAATTCAATGAATGCAACCGTTTTCAATCGCTGGGGACAACTTGTTTTTGAGTCGAACGAGCTTTCACCAGTATGGACAGGTGGTTTTAATACAGGAGATACTTACGTAGAAGACGGCTTGTATTTTTATCGTATAGAATTTGAAAGACGCGACGGGCAGAATGAACTTCGCGAAGGATCCATGTTCATCATCCGTTAACGATTCGCCTCTTGGCTTTCACTTTCTTCAGTGTGTAATAGGACGTTATTTGGTCAAACTCATAAGAGGATGGAAGTGTTACTCGCGACCATTTCGAACTTACGCTAACACGCACGCGAGTGCCATCTAAAAGCAGGGTAATTGGCATTGCGAAATTATCGGTCTGACTTACCCAGCGCATACGAAGCGTAGTACCGTTTTTAGATTTCTTAGATGAGTATTCCAGCACCGGTATTTCCGGGTGTTTAACGTATTGCTCGAACAG
>CAMAYP010000085.1 GCA_945862415.1 Chryseobacterium gleum
GGAGCAATGGAAGTACGAATAACGCCATCGACAGTTTGCAGGAGGGAAATTATGACGTCGTAATTACCGGACTGTCTGCATGCAGCACTCCTATGCAAGCACTTTTCACCATCACCGAGCCTGAAGCATTGCAACTGACACTCACAACACAAGCTATATCATCGCCCGGCTCAGGATTGATTGAAAGCAATGTTTCAGGCGGAACGCAGCCTTATAACTACACATGGCAAGGACCAAATGACTTCAGCTCTGCAGAACCAATATTGCAGAATCTCAACACTGCAGGATCCTACACCCTTCTTGTGATCGACGCCAACGGATGCGTCGCCGAGGAAACAATTCTGCTCACGCCCATTGTGGCCTTCAGCGATTTTGAATTCACCATTTACCCCAACCCAACAACAGGCCATGTGAATATTGATGTACCGGCTGAGATAACCTCCGGAGCAACCTTGCGAATCCTGGATGCCTTCGGACGAGAAGTTCTGCGCAAAACCACAGAACGTCAGAACGAGTCAATAATGCTTGATTTTTTAAGCACAGGAATATACCGCGTCCTCATATATGGAGAAACAAGAGAATATCGCTCAAGCATCATTGTAACCAAATGAAAATGAACACCTAAATAACCGTTTAGGAATTTTCTTATTTATATTTGTGAGAAACTGAAAGACTAGACATTTCCAATTACCTACTCAACCCCTTTCGGGTTTTGGAATTCGAGTCTGTAAAAAGAAAAATATGCCTCGCTTTATAACGCTTTTAGTGGTGGTGATGACCTTATGCACAGCTCAACATGCGCTTGCACAGGTTACTGCCTTTGATGACGACTTCCTTGTAAACGAAAACGAAGTATGGACAGGGAATTTGGGCGCTAATGATATTGTTCCCGGCGGCCAAACTCCGACGTTCAGCATTGTGGAAGGTCCGTCATACGGCAGCTTCACCTTCACAAGCGGCGGCAATTTCGAGTATACACCACCACTGAATCAATTTGGTTTTCAAGACAGTATCTATTACCAAGTTTGCGCAAACAACTCATGCGACATAGCAGGAGTCGAGTTCTATGTAATTTTCAGAAACACTGTGCCCTTTGCAGGAAACGACAATTTCTCGGTTGAATTCAATACGGCAAGAACAGACAATGTCAGCGCCAACGACGGCGATCCCGACTCAATAACAGACCCCATCGACACGTCATTGGACTGGTTTAAGTTCACGAACCCTGCGAATGGAATTGTGAACGTCTTTTCTATTGACGGCACGTTCACATACACACCCAATGCAGGGTTCATAGGCTCAGACTCGTTTCAATATTACGTTGTTGATCACTGCGGATTGTACGCCATAGCAATCGTTAATCTGACGGTGGTGGGACCGAACCTAAACCCCACAGCCAATGATCAAACGCTGAGCAATCTGAGCGAAGATGTAGTGTATTCAGGATCACTTAACTCGCTGGTAAGTGACCCGGAAAACGACATAATAACGTTTAGCTTGAATACCGCGCCGAGCACAGGCACATTGGCACTTTCCTCCAACGGAAGCTACACTTACACTCCACTTGCAAACTTCACAGGCACTGTTAGTTTCACCTATACCGCTTGCGATGCAGTTGGTCAGTGCGACCAGGGCGTGGTGAACCTTACCATCAACAACGTAGACAATGACCCTCCGCAGCTGAGCAACGATAATAAAATCATGAATGAAGACTCATCAGGACTTATCAATGCCGCGACAAATGACTTCGATGACACAGGTGCGCTTACCTATACAGTATTTACTCAGCCAACAAACGGTGTTGCTGCATTGATCAATTCAAATGGTCAGTTCAGCTATACACCAAGCGCAAATTTCTTCGGCTTCGACAGCTTTGTTGTTCAAGCATGCGATGGAGTGAGTTGCGCCACCTCGATTGTGAATGTTCAGATAAACGGAATCAACGACGCGCCAACAGCTACTCCTTTCGTGATTACGACAACTGAGGACTCGAATGTGAATGGCAGCATTACGACCGTTTCGGATGCCGAACCGAATGCATTGACCTTTACAGTGCCCGGCGGCAACACCATTACAGGCCTTACCATTAACAGCAACGGAACTTACAACTACATCGCTCCGGCCAACTATTTCGGGACACAAACCGTCAACATACAAGGCTGCGACCCACAAGGTTTGTGTGCCACTACGACTTTGACGTTAGCTGTAAATGCAGTGAATGATTTACCGATTGCTTCAAACGATGCATTCAGCACGAATGAAGACATCGTGTTAAGCGGAAACTTAAGTAACGGTGAGTATGACGAAGAAGGAGGAGCACTCACTTACACTACAACGCAATCGGCAACAGGCGGTCAACTCAACCTCAGTTCGAATGGTCAATTCACCTATACCCCCAACGCAAACTGGTTTGGCAGCGAGGCCATCTCCGTCAATGTATGCGACTCACAGAACGGTTGTACACCCACCTCGCTTTCGATATCAGTAAACTCCGTGAATGACTTACCAACTGTAGTTCCGGCCAACCTCAATACACTTGAAGACAATACACTGACCGGTAATCTCGGCACCTATGCAAGCGATGTCGAAACAACGCAATTGACCTACAGCGTGCAAACAAATGCCAACTCAGGCAACTTTAATCTAACACCGAACGGCAGCTTCACCTTTACACCCGCGACCAACTTCTCGGGAATGGTGAGTGTTTCATACCAGGCATGCGATGCAGCAAACGCATGTATAAGCGGGTTGCTCTCCATCAACGTTACCAGCGTTAACGATGCTCCAATAGCTGCCAATTTGAATCTTAACATCAACGAAGACCAAGCAACATCGGGTTTGATTTCCGGTATTTCAGACGTCGATCATACCAACCTTACCATCACGGTAACACAAGGTGCACAAAGCGGAATCTTTTCGCTGAACAACAATGCTACATACAGTTACCAACCCAATGCAAACTTCTTCGGTACCGAGTCAATTTCCTATACCGTATGCGATCCACTTGGACTTTGCGCTTCAGGCAACATTGCCATTCAAATTGCCTCTGTAGAAGATCTTCCGCAATTAGCAGGCGAGTCGTTTGCTGTTATCGAAGGCAATCTGCTCACGGGCAACGCCGCTGCCAATGACAGCGATGGCGATGGCGACATCTTAACTTACACTCCGTTCAACACCGCGCAAAACGGCGCTTTGAATTTCAACAGCAACGGAAGTTTCACCTATGTGTCGAACGTCGGATTCATTGGCAACGAAAGCATCAACTACATGGTTTGTGACGACAATGGCAACTGCGCTTCGGCTACTTTATCGATTGATGTACTTACTTCCAACACTGCTCCTTTAGCTGCTCCGACATCGACCACGACAAACGAAGATACAGCACTGAATGGCAATTTACTCACGAGCATTACCGACGCAGAAGGTGGTGTTTTCACGTTTACCACACTTTCGCAACCTGAGCACGGCACGCTTCAGTGGCTCACAAATGGCAACTTCGTATTTACCCCGGATGCCAATTTCTATGGTGAAGACTCCTTCGTCTATCGCGCCTGCGATAACGGCGGTTTGTGCGCCGAAGCCACTGTAACGATCACCATCAGTCCGGTAAACGATGCTCCGATGGCCATGGTAGGCCCCATCACATTGAATGAAGATGATAGTTTCAATTCGCTGATTGGTAACGGATCGTTCGATGTGGAAGGTGATGCACTCAGCTATGAAATGATTGCAACAGCATCCAACGGCATTGCATTGCTCAGCAGCTCAGGAATACTCACCTATACCCCTGCGCCCAACTTTTGGGGTAGCGATGAAATAACCCTTCAGATCTGCGACGAGAACAACGCTTGCACAGAAACTGTTCTCGAGATTATCGTGCTGTCCATCAATGACGCTCCCATTGCCAACACGATGAGTTTTGGAATTCAGGAAGATGAAGAAATTAGCGGAAGTGTTTCGGGTGCGGTGAATCACAACGATGAAGAGTCACTGTTCTTCGGAACCATGATTGCGCCTACCAATGGCACGTTGGTTATCCAAAACACAGGTGAATACACCTACTCGCCCAATGCCAATTTCTTCGGCAGCGACCAATTCACCTACCTGGTGTGCGATCCTCTCGGAGCTTGCGATACAGCCAGCATTTACATTTCCATTGCATCCGTTAATGATGCCCCACAACCAAGCAATGACGCTCTTAGCATCAACGAAGATCAGTCCTCAGAAGTGAATCTCGCAGCGAATGATTTCGAAGTGGAGAATCAAGTGATGAGCTACGAATTGATTGGTTCATCCAACCTTGGAGAAGCGAGTATCAGCACTTCTGGAATACTCTCCTTTGTACCTAACGCCAATGAATTCGGCACAGAAACGTTGATTATCTCGATATGCGATTCTCAAGGCGCATGCAGCGAATCAATCTTAGAAATAAACGTCGACTCGGTGAATGATTTACCATACATAATTGAACAAGCATATTCAACAGAAGAAGACATCTCATTGAACTCTACGCTACTCTTCATGGTCAGCGACATAGAAGAAAGTGAGCTCAACTTTACAATTACCTCAAATCCATTCAACGGAATTCTCGAGCTCAATAGTAATGGCACGTTCACTTATACCCCAAACGAAAATTACTATGGCACGGAAAGCTTGACATACACCGTGTGCGACACCGACGGCGGTTGCAGCGAAGGCACTCTTGAAATCGTGATTGCCTCTGTTAATGATGCACCACAAGCGCAAAGCACTCAAATTACACTTTCAGAAGATTCGGCAACAGAAGGCAGCTTCTTGGATGTTACATCAGATGCAGATGATGATTCATTGAGCATCTACGTGATTCAACCCACTGAGCACGGCACATTCATAACAACAGATGACATCGGTTTTGCCTATGCGCCAACTGCAAATTTCTTTGGTCTCGACTCCATCCAATTTTCGGTATGCGACGCAGCCGGTGTATGCGACAGCGCTACAATCATTTTCGAAGTAACCTTCCTGAACGACCTGCCCATCATCTACGATGAAGGAGAGCAAATTTTCATGAATACCGGTTACGAAGGTTCTGTTGCGAGCAACGATCTGGAACTCGACTTCGAGACGCTGCTCTATTCTGTCATCGAAGACAACTCGGGAGGAATTTTCACACTGCAGGCAGATGGCAGCTACACCTACATTCCTACTACAGATACCACCGGTCTTTTTACAATAGACTATGTTGCCTGCGATCCTTGTAACGCTTGTGAGTATGGAACGCTAACGCTCTATGTGGTTAGTGAAGAAGAAGCCAACACACCACCTACTGCATTCAACTACCAAGGCCAATTATGTCCGGGAGGCACAATCGCCATTGATCTGCTCAGCGTGATTACAGATGCAGAAGAAACATCGCAAGAGTTAAACCTCTCCTTTGGCACAGCAAACAGCGGCAATTATCAACTCGACGCAGAAACGCAAGAACTCGTGTATCAAGCAAGCGCATTCGCATCAGGACAAATAGTAATTCCGTATTACGTGTGCGACAACGGCATCATTTCGATGTGCGACACTGCGGAAATTGTATTGGATATTCTTCCTGTTTCTCCGATTGAAATCACAGGATTCCAGACGGAGCAGATAACGTGTTTTGGTGCGGCCAACGGAAGTATTGCCGTGGAAGCGCAAACCACGCTCGGTACTGTTACTTATATCTGGAACAATGGAAGCGAGGGCTCTTCCATCAGTCAATTGTCACCAGGCATTTACACTGTAGAAATTTCTTCGGATGCTCCTTGCCCAATTAATCAGTCTGCACAATTCGAAATTTTCCAGCCAGCTGAATTAATCGGTTCGTATACCCTCATTGATGCCGATGGCACCAACTCAACCCTGGGCGATTCATTGCAAGTCAGTATTTCCGGCGGCACACCCGGTTATTCCATTTCATGGATTACGCCGCAAGGCACCATCAACAATCAAGAGAGTATTGAAATCACTGACAACGGAAATTACTCTTACACCATCACGGACGCACACAATTGCATGTTTTCAGAAAACATCGTAATTGCGCATGTAACAGAATTCGTGTCGCACGTTGATCTGCGCGTGTTTCCTAATCCGATTGAAGGAAACGAGAGCCTACAGATCACCTGCAATGTGAATATCGAAACAATCGAAGTAATGGACGGCAAAGGAGCGTTGGTGCTTCGCGAAAACACATCGCGCAATCACTCTACCATTGACACTTCAACTTGGCCGGCAGGAATCTACACACTTCGTGTTTGTACGGAAGCAGCTACCACTTCTCGCAGAATCGTAAAGCAGTAGAAATCTACTTGCTCAAATACAAGTTGCGTTCAGAATAAATCTGACGGAAGAACGGATCACGCAAATCCTTGATGAAGCGAATGGCTTCGCCGGTGCTCTTCATTTCAGGTCCCAGTTCTTTCTTCACCTCGGGAAACTTCTCGTAGCTGAACACAGGAATCTTGATGGCGTATCCGTTGCGCTTGGGGTTAAATGTGAAGTCTTTCACTTTCTTTTCACCCAGCATGACTTTCGTTGCGTAGTTCACATAGGGCTCATCGTATGCCTTTGCGATGAATGGCACAGTGCGCGATGCGCGAGGGTTTGCCTCAATGATATATACCACATCATCCTTAATAGCGAATTGGATATTGATGAGTCCAACTGTTTTGAGTGCCTTCGCAATTGTGCGTGTGTGCTCTTCGATTTGGGTAATCAAAAAATCGCCGAGGTTGTAAGGAGGCAACACAGCATATGAATCGCCGCTATGGATACCGGCCGGCTCTATATGCTGCATGATTCCGATGATGTAAACATCTTCACCATCGCAGATAGCATCGGCTTCAGCCTCTATCGCTCCTTCCAAAAAGTGATCGAGCAAAATCTTATTATCGGGCATGTCGTTGAGAATATCCACCACATGTTGCTCAAGGTCCGATTCATTAATCACGATTTTCATTTTCTGCCCACCCAACACATAGCTCGGGCGAACCAACAGTGGAAAGCCCAAATCGCGTGACAGTTCAATAGCCTGTTCTGCACTTTCCACAACACCGAACTTCGGATATGGAATATTGTGTTCTTTCAGCAACGTAGAGAAACTACCACGGTCTTCAGCTAAGTCGAGCGATTTGAAATCAGTACCAATAATCTTTATTCCATACTTATCCAACTTCTCTGCAAGCTTTAACGCAGTTTGTCCGCCCAATTGCACAATCACGCCTTCCGGTTTTTCATGCTGAATAATATCGTAGATGTGCTCCCAGAAAACCGGTTCGAAATAGAGCTTGTCGGCCGTATCGAAGTCGGTTGAAACCGTTTCCGGATTGCAATTAATCATGATTGTTTCATAACCGCATTCCCGAGCTGCCAAAACACCGTGGACACATGAATAATCGAACTCGATGCCTTGTCCAATGCGGTTAGGGCCGCTGCCAAGCACTACCACTTTTTTGCGATCACTCACCACACTTTCATTCTCCTGCTCAAAGGTGCTGTAGTAATATGGAGTCTTTGCCTCGAATTCCGCAGCACAGGTGTCGACCAATTTATAGACGCGTCGAATACCCATGTCGCTACGCTTCGTATACACTTCGCTTTCGAGGCAGCGCAGCAAATGAGCAATTTGACGATCGGCGTATCCCTTCTGCTTGGCCTCAAACATGAGTTCATGCGGCATGGTCTGAATGTCAAACTTTTCAATTCGACGCTCCGTGTGAATCATATCCTCTATCTGGCGCAAAAACCAAGCGTCTATGCGCGTCTTCTCTTGAATGGTTTTAAAAGGTATACCTAACTTGATGGCATCGTATACGTGAAACAGGCGGTTCCAACTCGGCCTTTCAAGCGAATTGAGCAGTTGTGTCTGGTCGCGAACTTCACGTCCGTCGGCACCCAAACCGTTGCGCTTTATTTCAAGCGACTGACAAGCCTTTTGCAGGGCTTCTTGGAAACTGCGACCGATGCCCATTACCTCTCCCACGCTTTTCATTTGCAGGCCTAGTTCCCGATTGCTACCGGGAAACTTATCGAAATTCCATCGAGGAATTTTCACAATCACATAGTCCAACGTGGGTTCAAAAAACGCCGAAGTAGATTTTGTGATCTGATTTTGCAATTCATCGAGGTGGTATCCGATAGCGAGTTTAGCAGCAATTTTTGCAATTGGATATCCCGTTGCCTTACTCGCCAAGGCAGAAGATCTGGATACACGCGGATTGATTTCAATGGCAATGATGTCTTCCTTTTCATCAGGACTAACCGCAAACTGAACGTTGCAACCGCCTGCGAAATTTCCGATTGCGCGCATCATGCGAATGGCCATATCGCGCATTTTCTGATAGGTCGTATCTGAGAGAGTCATAGCCGGTGCAACAGTGATGCTGTCGCCGGTATGGATACCAATCGGGTCAAAATTTTCAATGGAACAAATGATGGTCACGTTGTCGTTCGCATCGCGCAGCAATTCAAGTTCAAACTCCTTCCAACCCATGAGCGCCTTATCGATCATCACCTCGTGGATAGGCGACAAGTGCAACCCGCGATCAAGCAGTTTGTCAAAATCTGATTGCAAATGCACCAACGCAGCGCCGCTTCCACCAAGCGTATAGGAAGGGCGAATGCAAAGCGGAAAGCCGAACACTTGCGCAATTTCCTTTCCTTCCAGAAAACTCTTCGCAGTACGTTGCGGAGCCATTGGCACACCAATTTCACCCATCAGTTTCCGGAAAGCTTCCCGGTTCTCTGTTATTTCAATAGCCTTGGTATCAACCCCCACCATGCGCACACCATGCTCTTCCCATATGCCCATTTCTTCGCACTGTATGGCAAGGTTGAGCGCAGTTTGTCCACCCATGGTTGGAAGAACAGCGTCAATGTTGTGCTCTGAAAGGATGCGAAGTATGCTCTCAGGTTCCAGGGGAAGCAGATAAACATTGTCGGCCACAACCTTATCGGTCATGATGGTTGCCGGGTTGCTGTTGATGAGCGTAACGGTTATTCCTTCTTCACGAAGCGAGCGTGCAGCTTGTGAGCCACTGTAGTCGAATTCGCATGCTTGACCGATTACGATGGGTCCTGAACCAATGATGAGGACCGACTGAATAGAGTTGTCTTTGGGCATTTTTTTTTTATCTGACTGCGCGAGCCGTCAGTTAAACAAAAATGAGTGTGTTGAATTGCGGCGCGAAGATAGGCGGGAGCATTGGGCGAAATCGAATTAAGATTTCAAGAACATGTGAATAAGTCGCAAAAGCCGCTTCAACAGGCTATAAACAGTACATTTGAAAAACATTTCGCGATCGAAAATGCGAACCATTATCATCGACAATTACGATAGTTTCACCTACAACCTGCATCATTATCTGGAGGCTGTACTGAATGAGTCAGTGCTCGTAAAACGCAACGATGAGGTCTCGCTGGAGGAGATTTCAACCTTCGACAACATTCTACTTTCACCGGGCCCGGGCCTTCCCGAAAAAGCGGGCATCACCATGGATGTGCTCCGGCATTTTTCCACTACCAAACGCATTCTTGGCGTATGCCTGGGTCATCAGGCCATTGGGTTGGCATTTGGCGGCACCTTGAGAAACCTTGCGACAGTGCATCACGGAGTGTCTTCCAATTTGCGCATCACGCGTGATGACTATTTGTTTGCCAATTTCCCGGATATGAGTCCTGTCGGGCGCTACCATTCCTGGGTCGTGAGCAACGAGCAATTTCCGGAATGTCTTGAAATTACCGCAACCGATGAAGCCGGTGAAATAATGGCAATTCGCCATCGCCAATATGATGTGAGAGGTGTGCAATTTCACCCGGAAAGCATCATGACAACCTACGGCAAAACGATTATCAGCAATTGGGCCTTGAACCACCGTTAGCAAGCTGTGAAATCAACCTTTACATACGGCGACATTACCCTTGAATACATTACCATAGGCAATGGCACTGAGACCGTTTTATGCCTGCATGGGTTTGGCCGCGAAGCCGAAGACTTTGATGTGTTTCTTCCGCTACTGAAGAGCAATCAGCGCATGGTAGCCGTCAATTTATTGGCGCATGGCAACAGTGTGTTTCCATCTGAAAGGATTGGTCGGCAACCACTATCCAAAGCAGAATGGTCCGACATGATAGCAGCGCTCCTTCAATCGCTGGACTCAGAGCATTTTCATCTCATCGGCTATAGCATGGGCGGCCGACTCGCTATGGTACTTGCCGAGCAAATGGCCGACAAGATTCTTTCACTGGTATTGTTAGCACCCGACGGACTCAAAGTGAATCTGATATACCGCTTTGTGAGTGAAACAAAAGTTGGCCGCATCGTGTACCGAAGCATTATTCAACATGCCAACTGGTTGTTGCGAATCGTGGATTTGCTGAGCGCAATTCATTTGCTGGATCGCAAGATTCACCGGTTTGTAAACCTTCAATTGGAAACAAAAGAGAAAAGGCAATTGGTGTATGATGCATGGCTTATTCACCGCCAACTCTTTCCAAATCTTCGTGATGTCGCTCAACAAATCGAATCGAACAAGATACCTTTTTCACTCATTTTCGGACGCTACGACAAGATTATTCCTGCCCGCAACGGAGCTAGGCTGTTAAGGCATTTCAGCACACCACAAGACTCCGTGTTGCTCGACTTAGGGCACCGCTTGATTCATCCTGCAGCGGCGCAGTATCTGGAACAAGCCAACAGGTGGATGCCGGAAGGCAATCGATAACATAATTTCATTTTGTGTTCATTTCAAGATTCCGTAAACTTGCACAGGCCTTTAGCCAACGTTCAATCCATGAAAAATTGTCAGTTCGAACCAAAACACGTTTTCATCCGCATCTGATGCTGATTCGGTATTGATATGCTCCTATTCACCCGAGCAATGTTGTGTAATGTTTTAACCGAATCATATAAAAATTCATGAAGACCAAATACATCGAACTGGTAGAACAAACTTTCGAATGGCCCCAGGAAGAGTTTCAACTCGACAAAGACAATTTGCTTTTTCACGGCATTCCAATCATGGAACTCATTGAAAAATATGGGTCACCGCTCAAGTTCACCTACCTGCCTAAAATCAGTCAGAACATTAAGAGAGCCAAGGAATGGTTTCGCATAGCCCGCAATGAAGTGGGCTACGAAGGTGAATACCACTATTGCTACTGCACCAAAAGCTCGCACTTTCGCTACGTTCTGGAAGAAG
>CAMAYP010000086.1 GCA_945862415.1 Chryseobacterium gleum
TTCAACTCGCAAGCTACACAAGCAGAAGGGTACCGGTGGTTCACGTAAAGGCTCTATCAAAAACCCGTTGTTCCGTCAGGGTGGTACCATCTTCGGTCCACGTCCTCGTAGCTACGATATCAAAGTAAACAAAAGCACACAGCGATTGGCACGTAAGTCGGCACTCAGCTACAAAGCAAAGGAGAACAGCATTCTTGTCCTTGATACTATTGGCATGGATAAGCCACGCACGAAGGATTTTGTAGGTTTGTTGAAGAACCTCAGCCTCAACGGAAAGAAGACGTTAGTTCTTCTTCCGGAAAGAAACGACAACGTTTTCCTTTCATCAAGAAATTTAGAAAAAACCAACGTACAGATTGCCAGTTTGGTGAACACCTACGACATCATGAATAGCCACAATGTGGTTTTCGTAGGAAACGCGCACGAATTGGTAGCTGAACTCCTAAAGAAATAACAACACATGAAACAGATCCTCCTCCGACCATTGGTCACTGAGAAAATGTCTGCTATCTCTGAAAAGCAGGGCAAGTACGGTTTCATCGTGAATCGCGACGCAAACAAGATTGAAATTAAGCATGCTGTCGAGAAGTCTTACGGAGTAACCGTTTTGAAAGTAAACACCATCAATGTAGACGGTAAGCGCAAGTACCGTTACACAGCGAAAGGCATCATTGAAGGACGCTCACAGTCTTACAAAAAGGCCATAATTAAGCTGCAAGCAGGTGAGACAATTGATTTTTACGCCAACGTTTAATATACTGACGAAAAATGGGTATTAAAAAATTAAATCCGGTTACCGCAGGTACTAGGCACAAAGTAGCACTCACGTTTGATGAGTTGACTACTGGGAAGCCTTTCAAGCCCTTGTTGGTTCCTATGAAGAAGACCGGTGGTCGCAACAACCAAGGTAAGCGCACTATGCGTTACATCGGTGGCGGTCACAAGCAGAAGTACCGTTTGGTAGACTTCAAGCGTGATAAGCATGGTGTTGAATGCAAAGTGCTAACTGTAGAGTACGATCCTAATCGTTCTGCTCGCATTGCTCTCGTGGAGTATGCCGATGGTGAGAAGCGCTATGTAATTGCTCCGCAAGGATTGAAAGTAGGACAGTCGCTCATGAGCGGCACCGGTGCAGCTCCTGAAATTGGAAATGCAATGTTCCTGAAAGATATTCCATTGGGAACGACCATTCACAACATCGAAATGAAGCCAGGAAAGGGTGGAAGCATTGCTCGCAGCGCGGGTAGCTACGCTCAACTGACTTCACGCGACGGTAAGTATGCTGTAATCACAATGCCATCAGGTGAGAATCGCTTGATCTTGGGTGAATGCATAGCAACTGTAGGTGTTGTATCGAATGCCGAGCACAACTTGCAGATTAGCGGTAAAGCTGGTCGCTCACGTTGGCTGGGTCGCCGTCCACGTGTACGTGGTGTGGCAATGAATCCTGTGGATCACCCAATGGGTGGTGGTGAAGGCCGCCAGTCCGGAGGTCTTCCACGCTCACGCAAGGGCACACCTGCAAAAGGTTACAAAACACGTCATCCTAAGAATCCATCTAACCGTTTCATTTTGGAACGCAGAAAGAAATAAGATAAGAAATGGCAAGGTCTCTTAAAAAACCACCGTTCATTCACTACAAGCTCGTGAAGCGCGTAGATGATGCACAAGCAACAGGCAAGAAGAATGTCATCAAGACATGGAGCCGCGCGAGTACAATTTCTCCCGACTTCGTAGGTATGACAATCGCTGTGCACAACGGCAAACAATTCATCCCTGTTTACGTAACTGAAAACATGGTTGGTCACAAACTCGGAGAGTTTTCGCCCACCCGTAAATTCAGCGGTCACTCAGGAAATAGAAAATAAGGCAAAACAACCCCGATAAAGAATCAGCAACATGGGAGCTCGTAAAAGAGAAATGGCCGACCGTATGAAGGAAGAACGCAAAAACTCTGCGTTCGCTAAGTTGAACAACGAACCTTCATCACCTCGAAAAATGCGTCTTGTAGCGGATATCATCCGTGGCAAAGAGGTATTCATGGCCTTGAATATTTTGAAATTCACACGCAAGCACGCTGCGGTGCCAATGGAGAAGCTTCTTCGCTCAGCCATTAACAATTGGCAGCAGAAGAATGGCGAAGCGGATGTTACCGAGGCGAACTTGATTGTGAAAGACATCACAGTTGACGGCGGACGTACACTGAAGCGTATTAGCCCAGCTCCGCAAGGTCGCGCGCACCGTATACGGAAGCGTAGCAACCACATAACCATCATTTTGGACAAAAAATAATTTAGCGCACAACGCATGGGACAAAAATGTAACCCTATAGGAAACAGACTAGGCTTTATCAAAGGCTGGGATAGCAATTGGTATGGTGGTAACAACTACGGCGATAAGATCGTTGAGGATGATAAAATCCGCAAATATCTTATGGCTCGTTTGAAGAAGGCTTCGGTTTCGAAGATCGTTATCGAACGCACATTGAAACTCGTTACCGTAACCATCAATACTGCTCGCCCGGGTGTGATCATCGGTAAGGCTGGTTCAGAGGTGGATAAGTTAAAGGAAGAGTTGAAGAAGATTACCGGTAAGGATATCCAAATCAACATTTTCGAAATCAAGCGCCCAGAGTTGGATGCACGCCTCGTGGCAGATGGCATTTGCCGTCAGATTGAAGGCCGTATTTCTTACCGCCGTGCGATTAAAATGTCAATCCAAACCAGTATGCGCATGGGTGCAGAAGGTATCAAGGTAACAGTTGCCGGCCGTGTTAACGGAGCTGAGATCGCACGTAGTGAAACGTACAAAGAAGGTCGTACTCCATTGCATACACTCCGCGCTGATATCGACTACCATCACGCAGAAGCTCACACAGCTTACGGCCGTATCGGTCTGAAAGTGTGGATTTGTCGCGGAGAGGTATATGGCAAGCGTGACTTGTCTCCAAACTTCGGCCAAACCACAGCAGCACGTCGTCCGGGTTCGGGCGGTGGCCGTGAGGAGCGTCCGGGTGGTGATCGTCGCGGAGGTGGTGACCGTCGCGGTGGCGGGGATCGTCGCGGTGGCGGAGACCGCAGAGGCGGAGGCGGACGTGGTAACGCATAATACCACACTAGAAAATTGAATTAAGACATCAGGATAATAGAACGTCATGTTACAACCGAAAAGAACGAAATACAGGAAGCAACAGAAGGGTAAGATCAAAGGAATCGCCCATCGCGGATCGCAACTCGCGTTTGGAAGCTTCGCTATCAAAACCCTCGATGAAGGCTTCTTAACATCACGTCAGCTGGAAGCTGCGCGTGTGGCTCTCACTCGCTTCATGAAGCGTGAAGGTAAAGTGTGGATCCGTGTATTTCCGGATAAGCCACTTACCCGAAAGCCAGCTGAAGTACGTATGGGTAAGGGTAAGGGTGCCCCTGAATTGTGGGTAGCTGTCCTTAAGCCTGGCCGTATCATCTTCGAAGCAGAAGGAGTACCTTTGGCAACCGCTCAAGAAGCATTGCGTTTGGCAGCACAGAAATTGCCATGCCGCACTAAGTTCATCGTTCGTCCCGATTACACAGAATAAGAAAAGCCATGAAAGCTACAGATTTTACCAAACTTGCAGAGAGCGATCTTCACGAAAAGATTAAGGAAGAAAAAACTGCTCTGGCAAAAATGAAATTCAACCACACAGTGGCCGGCACTGAAAACCCAATGCAGCTTCGCATGAAGCGCAAAGAGGTTGCTCGCATGTTTACTGAGCTGAACAAACGTAAAAATAACGGGAAATAATTACTCACCATGGAAAGAAACCTTCGTAAAGAAAGAATTGGTATCGTTACCTCAAACAAGATGGAAAAGTCGGTGGTGGTAATGGTTGAAACCAAGATTATGCACCCGAAGTACGGGAAGTTCGTGAAATACTCGAAGAAGTTCATGGCGCATGATGAAAAGGGTGAGTGTGGAATCGGCGATACCGTGAAAATCATGGAAACCCGTCCAATTAGCAAACTCAAGCGCTGGAGAATGGTCGAGGTTGTTGAGAAGGCGAAATAACGCCACGCCGGGTTTAAACCGGTTACCGTTGCGGTGGAATTCCGCGGCATGAACAAAAGGAAGTACAGGCTTTCAATAAGCCACTAAAAGAATAACAAAATGATACAGAACGAATCACGACTGAAAGTAGCCGACAACAGCGGAGCCCGCGAGGTACTCGTTATCCGTGTGCTTGGTGGTACTCGTCGTCGTTATGCCTCCATCGGCGATCAGATCGTAGTTACCGTGAAGGATGCACTTCCAAGCGGAAACGTGAAGAAAGGTACCGTGTCGAAGGCGGTAATCGTGCGCACCAAGAAAGAAGTGCGTCGTGCAGACGGAAGCTATATCCGTTTCGATGACAACGCGGTAGTATTGCTCAATGCAGGTGGTGAGTTGCGCGGTACGCGTATTTTCGGACCGGTAGCTCGTGAGCTTCGCGAGAAGGATTACATGAAAATCATCTCACTCGCTCCGGAGGTAATCTAAGAATCAATAAGACGTGCAAACGTCCAAAATGAATAAACGATGTTCAAAAGAGTTAAAGTAAAAAAAGGCGATCTGGTAGTTGTAACTACCGGCGACAGCAAGGGCAAGCAAGGCCGTGTTGTTGAAGTTAATCGCGACAACGACCGTGTGGTAGTTGAGGGTGTAAACCTGGTGAAAAAACACCGTAAGCCTTCAGCTCAAAATCCACAAGGCGGAATTGAATCCATCGCTGCAGGTATCAATATCAGCAATGTGAAAGTTGTTGATGCCAAGGGCAACGCAACTCGCATTGGCCGCAGGAGAAATGCAGATGGCAAACTAGAACGTTTTTCTAAGAAATCAGGGGAGACATTGAAATGAAATACACTCCACGCCTAAGAGCGAAATACCAAGAAGAAATTGCTCTGAATTTGAAGAGCAAATTCGAATATTCTTCAATCATGCAGGTGCCTAAGATTACCAAAATCTGTTTGAATCAGGGTTTGGGTAAGGCAACCGGTGACAAGAAAATTATCGACGCAGCAGTTGATGAGATGACCATGATTGCCGGTCAGAAGGCTATGCCTACGGCTTCTGTAAAGGATATCTCCAACTTCAAACTCCGCAAGGGCGTTGCAATCGGAGCGAAAGTTACCTTGCGCGGCGATCGTATGTACGAATTCCTTGATCGTTTGATCTCGGTTTCTCTGCCACGTACACGTGACTTCCGTGGAGTGAAGTCTTCAGGCTTCGATGGTCGCGGTAACTTCACATTTGGTGTGAAGGAACAGATCATATTCCCGGAGATTGACCTTGACAAGATCAAGCAGATTAATGGTATGGACATCACGTTTGTGACAACAGCCCGCACAAACGAGGAGGCGAAAGCTCTTCTCGAAGAATTTGGATTTCCTTTCACAAAATAATAAACAGGAAAAGAACAATGGCCAAGGAATCAATGAAAGCTCGTGAGCGCAAGCGCATTGCACTTGTGGAGCGTTACGCTAAGAAGCGTGAAGAATTAAAGAAGGCAGGTGATTGGGATGCTTTGCAAAAGCTTCCGAAAAACAGTAGCAAGGTGCGCGTTCGCAATCGTTGCCAGTTGACCGGCCGCCCGCGTGGATACATGCGCCAATTCGGTCTATGCCGCAACCAGTTCAGAGAACTGGCGCTGGATGGCAGAATCCCAGGCGTGAAAAAGGCAAGCTGGTAATACCGGCCCTAACACAACAAGAACAAGTGTCCGTGCTTTCACGGAAATGATAAAGCAACGTGGCTTAGCCACTTTAAAAAAAAGCGAACAGCAATGTTTACAGACCCAATTGCAGATTATTTGACTCGCATCCGGAATGCTCAGTCGGCCCGTCACAAGGTGGTTGAAATTCCAGCGTCAAACCTGAAAAAGGAGATTACTAAGATCCTCCACGACAAAGGATACATCCTCAACTATAAGTTCGAGGATGGTGCTCCGGGCACGATTAAAATCGCATTGAAGTACAACATGAAAACAAAGACGCCTGCTATCTCGAGCATACAGCGCATTTCTTCACCCGGTCACCGCAAGTACGCCGGCTCCGATGAAATGCCGCGCGTATTGAACGGGTTGGGTATCGCTGTCGTTTCAACTTCGAAAGGAGTAATGAGCGACAAAGAGGCCCGCACTCATGGAATTGGCGGAGAACTATTGTGCTACGTTTATTAAACCCCTGAAAAATTTCTGACTCATGTCAAGGATAGGAAAATCACCCGTTACCATTGCTAAAGGCGTTGAAGTGTCTTTCAATGATGGCGTTTTTAAAGCGAAAGGCCCGAAAGGGGAACTTTCACAGGAGATCGATGGATCGATTTCGTTGGACATTGTGGAAGGTGTAATTACACTTTCTCGCAGTAGCGATCACAAGGATGCACGCTCCAAGCACGGTTTGTACCGCTCACTCATACACAATATGGTGACAGGTGTAAGTACTGGTTGGACACGTCAACTGGAAATGATTGGTGTAGGTTACCGTTGCAAGGCCACCGGCCAGCAGTTGGAACTGACCCTCGGCTTCAGCCATCCGATCGTGTTCGAATTGCCAACCGAAATCAAGGTAACTGCGAAAGCAGAGAAAGGGGAAAACCCTTCGATAACACTCGAGAGCCACGATAAGCAATTGTTGGGTCAGGTAGCTGCTAAGATTCGCAGCCTCCGTGCTCCGGAGCCATACAAAGGCAAAGGTGTTCGTTATATTGGTGAATATGTACGTAAAAAGGCTGGTAAGTCAGCAGCTAAATAAAATTTGAATTAAAGCAATGGCATTCAGCAAAGAAGCTCGCAGAGCGAAAATACGCACACGAATCAGGGCTAGTGTGAAAGGAACAACACAAAGACCACGTCTTTCGGTATTCCGCAGCAATAAGCAGATTTATGCCCAAATAATCGACGACCAAAAAGGTGTAACCTTGGCATCGGCATCATCTATGGTGATGAAGGATGCGCAAGCGGTTGCCAAGTTGGATCAGGCTAAGTTGGTCGGAAAGACCATCGCTGAGCGCGCTCAGGCTGCCGGAATCAACGAGGTAGTATTTGACCGCGGTGGATATCTTTATCATGGACGTGTTAAATCATTGGCCGAAGCAGCCCGCGAGGCAGGCCTTAAATTCTAATAGGACATGGCAGAAACAAAACCAGTTCGCTCTAGCGAAACAGAGTTGAAAGACCGCTTGGTTGCGGTAAACAGGGTTACCAAGGTAACCAAGGGTGGTCGTACATTCGGCTTTGCCGCTATCGTTGTGGTAGGGAATGAGAAGGGCGTAGTAGGACATGGTCTCGGTAAGTCCAAGGAAGTAGCCGAAGCTGTCACCAAAGCGACCGAAGATGCAAAGAAGAACTTGATTCAGGTTCCTGTTCGCAAAGGTACAATTCCTCACGAGCAAGATGGCAAATTCGGCGGAGCCCGGGTCTTCATCAAGCCAGCCTCTCACGGTACCGGTGTTATTGCCGGTGGTGCGATGCGTGCGGTGTTGGAGTCTGCAGGAGTGACCGACGTGTTGGCCAAGTCTAAAGGATCTTCTAACCCACACAACGTAGTGAAAGCGACTCTCGATGCTCTTTCAAAGTTGCGCAATGCGCACGATATCGCAAGAGTTCGCGGAATTAGTGTAGATAAAGTTTACAAAGGATAATAAAAGACCATACCATGGCTAAAGTTGCGATAACACAAGTTAAAAGCGCTATCGATCGTCCTGCTCGTCAAAAGGCCACGATTCAAGCGTTGGGAATTAAAAAGCTGAATGTTCCTGTAGAACACGAGCTTACACCAAACATTGCCGGTATGATCCGCGCGGTTCGTCACTTGCTCAAGGTGGAGAACAAATAACAAACGAAGAATTAATGATGTGAATCCACCGCGATTTACAGCAATACTCAAACGAATATGAAACTCAATAATCTTAAGCCAGCAGAAGGATCAACGCAAACTCGCAAGCGTGTTGGTCGTGGTCAAGGTTCAGGTCTGGGCGAAACCTCAGGTCGCGGTCACAAAGGTGCCGGCCAGCGTTCAGGTACCAAGCGTAAGCTCGGATTCGAAGGTGGTCAAATGCCCCTTCAGCGTCGACTGCCGAAATTCGGTTTTAGAAACATCAACCGTGTTGAATACAAGGGTGTAAACCTTGATTTGCTCCAAATGCTGGTAGAAAAACTCAATGTGAGTGACATCAACCATGAAACATTGGTGCAAAATGGAATTTGTGGGAAGAAAGACCTGGTGAAAGTATTGGGTCGTGGTGAACTGAAAACTAAACTGAACGTTAGTGCGCATGGCTTTTCGGCTACTGCTAAGGCAGCCATTGAGAAGTTGGGCGGAACTACAACTACCCTCTAAACCATAACTATGAAAGGTTTTATTCAGAAAATTAAGGACATTTGGAGCCACGATGAGTTGAGATCTAAAATCGGTTACACCTTGCTATTGCTGTTGGTTTACCGAGTAGGTTCTTTCATCGTTCTTCCAGGGGTCGATTCGAATCAGTTAGAAACCGGCTCTCAAGGTGGTTTGCTCGGGTTTCTTGGATTGTTCACCGGTGGTGCATTCAGTCGGGCCTCCATCTTTGCTCTAGGTATCATGCCTTACATTTCCGCGTCCATCATCATTCAGTTGTTGGGTCTTGCTGTTCCCTCGATCACGAAGATGCAGCGAGAAGGCGAGAGCGGACGTAAGAAAATCAATCAATATACTCGAATGCTGACCATCGCTATTGGCTTGGTTCAAGCGCCGGGTTACATCAAGAGTACGCTTCCTGTGGGTTCTTACCCTGAAGGTTTCACTTGGCTTTTCTCTGCGGTACTCATTTTGACCTGTTCAACGTTGTTTGTAATGTGGATGGGTGAGAAGATAACAGACAAGGGTATTGGAAATGGTACGTCATTGATTATCATGACAGGTATCATCTCAGACATTCCGAAGGGTTTCATATCTGAATTCAAACTACAGTCCCCATTCTTCTTCTTGATTGAATTGGCTGCGTTGCTTATCATTGTTGGTCTTTGTATCGCGGTGATACAGGCCGTGCGCAAGATTCCGGTTCAGATGCCGAAAATGAACATGGCTGGCGGTAGCTCAGCAATGCCTCGTGGTGAAGGAGCTCGCTCTTACATTCCATTGCGTGTGAATTCAGCCGGTGTAATGCCAATCATCTTCGCTCAGGCGATTATGTTCGTACCACTCTATTTGAGAAATACTGAAACATTCCAGGACAGCGAGGTTTTGGCAAGCCTTACGAATATTCAGGGTTGGGGCTACAACATACTGTTGTTTGTGTCGATCATTCTCTTCACGTTCTTCTACACTGCTATTGTTACCAACCCGAATCAAATCGCAGATGATTTGAAACGCAATGGTAATTTGGTGCCCGAGCATAAGCCCGGAAAACCAACAGCAGATATGATTGACAATATTGTTTCGCGTATTACCCTTCCAGGTGGTATCTTTGTAGGCTTGATTGCAATTCTGCCGGCCTTGGTTATGATGATTGGTCTAACCAAAGCACAGCAGTTTTCTATATTCTTTGGCGGTACATCCCTGCTGATTACAGTGGGTGTGATTCTCGATTTGCTTCAGCAGATTGAAACTCACTTGGTGTCACGCCATTATGACGGTCTGATGAAGTCGGGTCGCGTTCGTGGTAGAAATACCGGCGCTATCAGCTCATCAGGGTACGTAAGTTAATAGTTGGTTTCCGGTACGATGTCGTCCAAGAAGCCGGTATTAAAAACGGATGATGAGGTAGAACTCATCAGACAAAGTTCTTTACTTGTTGGAAAAACTTTAGCGGAACTCGCCGCCCGCATCCGTCCCGGTGTAACAACCTTGGAACTGGATCGCGTGGCAGAGGAGTTCATACGCGACCACAGTGCTTATCCGGGTTTTTTGGGATACCATAGTTTCCCAAACTCGATTTGCGCCAGTGTAAATAGTGCGGTTGTTCATGGTATTCCGAACGAGCGCCCTTTGCAAGAAGGAGACATTGTGTCGCTGGATATCGGTGTTGTGAAAGATGGATACTGGGGGGATTCGGCCTACACGTTTGCTGTAGGCAATGTATCACCTGAGATTCGCCAGTTACTCAAGGTTACCAAGGAGAGTTTATACCTTGGAATTGAGCAGGCAATTGTCGGTCAGCGCACAGGTGATATCGGTTTTGCAGTTCAATCGCATGCTGAGTCATTCGGATACGGTGTTGTTCGTGATCTAGTAGGTCACGGCGTTGGAAAGAACCTACACGAAGCACCTGAAGTTCCGAACTTCGGGAAGCGAGGTCAGGGCGTTCTGATGCAAGAGGGGTTGGTGATTGCCATTGAACCAATGATCAACATGGGCACACGCAATGTGAAGCAGATGAAAGATGGTTGGACCATCGTCACCTCCGACGCAAAGCCCAGCGCACATTTTGAGCACACGATTGTGATACGTAAAGAGAAGGCTGAAGTTTTATCCAGTTTTGAATTGATTGAAAAGGCAGAGGCTCTGTTAATTTTATAATAGGCCCGAAGCGAACGATAGATAGAGATATGGCAAAACAAACATCCATCGAATTAGATGGAGCAATTATTGAGGCTCTTTCCAACGCGATGTTCCGCGTAGAGTTGGAAAACGGTCACATAATTACAGCTCATATCTCAGGAAAAATGCGCATGCACTACATCCGCATCCTACCAGGTGATAGAGTTAAGGTGGAAATGTCACCTTACGATTTGACAAAAGGAAGAATTAGTTTTAGATACAAATAAG
>CAMAYP010000087.1 GCA_945862415.1 Chryseobacterium gleum
AAGCTGGTAAAGAAGGTTGCTAAGCCTGCGGTGAAGAAGGTTGCTAAGCCTGCGGTGAAGAAGGCTGTTGCAAAGAAGGTTGGTGTTAAGAAGATAGCAGTTAAAAAGGCCGTAGCTAAGAAATCGGTGAAGCCTGCACCTAAGAAAGCAGTTCAGAAACCGCTAGCTAAGAAGGCAGCACCGGCCAAAGTTGCTAAGGCAGCAGTGAAGCCGGTCGTTAAAGTGCAGCCGAAGCCGGTCGTCAAGGCACAACCGAAGCCTATTGCCAAGCCAACACCACAACCAAAGCCGGTGGCGCCTGCGCCAAAACCGACTCCGACCCCTGTTGTGAAAAATGAAGAACCAAAACCAGTCGCTCCTGCAGCGGTGGTCGTAAAAAAGGACGAAAAGAAGAGTATGATAGAAGTACGTTATTCAGACAAGGATTTGAAAGATTTTGAAATCCTGATTCAAGATAAACTGAAAGTAGCAAAATCGGATTTGGATGAGTTGAAACAATCTCTTTCTCACGAAGGCGACAACTCTACCGACGACACTGCGCCAACTTTCAAGATGATGGAAGATGGAAGTGAAACAATGAACCGTGAAGAGCTCTCACAATTGGCTGCGCGCCAAGAGAAGTTCATTGTGAATCTTGAGAATGCTTTGTTGCGCATCAAAAACAAAACATATGGTATTTGTCGTGTTACCGGAAAATTGATTCCGAAAGAACGACTTCGCTTAGTACCTCACGCTACACTTAGCATCGAGGCGAAGAACATGCAGTAAATCACATTGTGAAAACGGAGGAGTGAAACCGCAGGCTTAAGAAGTCGATGGTTTCGCTCCTTTTTTATAAGTCATTTTGAAGAAAGCACTTCTAACTATTTTTTCAGTCCTCATCCTCGATCAAATTCTCAAGGTTTGGGTGAAACTCAACTTTCATTATGGTGAGAGCAAAACGGTTATACCCGGTTGGCTCGACTTGCAGTTTGTCGAAAACCCTGGTATGGCCTTCGGTTGGATGATTCCGGGCGACGCAGGCAAGTTAACACTGAGTGTTTTCCGATTGCTGGTGGTTTCGGGTATAGCCTGGTATCTCTATCGCCTCATAAAAGAAAAGGCGCATTGGGGATATGTGGTATGTGTGAGTCTAATTGTTGCCGGAGCCATGGGCAACATCATAGACAGTTTAGCCTATGGTCTGATGTTCGATCGCGGCTCGACGTATGATGCAGATTTCAACGACTATACGATGTACTTCGGAAAGGCGGAGCTCAATTATGAAGGATATGCGAAGCCACTCATGGGCAATGTAGTTGATATGTTTCACTTCACTGCTTGCTGGCCTTGGAGTGAACCCCATGAGCACTCCGAGATCTTCCCTCCCATATTCAATATCGCCGATGCAAGCATTACGGTTGGAATCATTTTAATAATGTTATTCCAACGGCGGTTCTTTCCAAAAAAGGAGGAACGTGAAGAGCAAGAGAGCGCCGATATCACGGACAATGCTGACACCAGCGCTGCAACATCACAGGCGACAGAGCTCTAAGTGAATTTCTTTCTTGAAGAAGATCTTTGTAGCTGCCTCGAAAGCGCTTGTGTAATCCGAAACAAAAAATTGATTGTGCGTGTGGCTGCCTGAGCACATGAGGTGTTCTTTTTCCAGGATTCCCTTGAGTTTTCGAGCAACTACCTCCGCTGAATCAAACATTTTTACCCGACCACCAAAGAAGCCGTCGATTTCCTTTTTGATTAGCGGATAGTGCGTACAAGCGAGTACCAAGCCATCGATGCCTTCGAGCAACGGACTGCTTAAGTATTCATTCAACACAGCTTCACTGATGGTGTTGTTGTAGAAACCCTCCTCAATCATAGAAGCCAACAGCGGCGTGGCGAGCGCGCTGAACTGAAGTTCGGGTTTTCGGCGGGCGAATTTTTCTTGATAAACCCCGCTGGCAACCGTTGTCTTGGTTGCAATGATGCCTACTTTTTTGATGAGGTCATCGGCAATAACCTCTTCTATCATGGGGTCGATAACATTGATAACCGGCACCGAACCCTTATACGTATCACGCAGCGCCTCATAGGCTGCAGCAGAGGCCGTGTTGCAGGCTATCACGATTGCCTTGCAGTTTTTTTCAGTGAGTAGAAATCGGGTAATGTTCACCGCATATTCAGCAATGAGTTCTTTCGATTTGTCGCCGTACGGCAGGTGGGCAGTATCGCCGAAATAAACCAATGACTCGTTGGGAAGCAAACGTTGTATCGCCGCAGCTACTGTTAAGCCTCCAATACCTGAATCGAAAATGCCAATGGGTCGGTCGTTGGTCATGGCCCTAAAAATAAGGCCCGGACATTATCCGAGCCTTACTTGAATCAATTATTCAATTATTTCTTGGGAACTTCTTTCGCTTCCGCGGTGAAGTCGGGTATGCTCAACTTAGTGCATACAAGCTTGGTGATGTCGTCGCCGCCCATATAGAGCATGGATCCTGAACCTGCATCGAAAATATAGTTGTAGTTATTCGCTTTTGCCACTTCTTCGATAGCCTTTTTTGCTTTTTCGAGAATCGGTTCAACCTTGCGTTGTTCTTCCGCAGAAACATCGGCGCTGGCCTGTTCTTGAAAGTCGTAGATACCTTGCTCTTTGGCTTGTATTTCTTTCACTTTCGTGTCCAGGATGACTTTGGGAGCGGTCTGTTCAGACTTTTTAAAGTCTTCGATCATCTTCTCATACTCTGAGCGCATGGCAAGCAGTGCGTCTTCATATTGCTTTTTGTAGGTGCTTAACTCCTCGTAAGCAGTTTTATATTCGGGCATGTGCTCTACGAGCATTTGACCATTGATGTGACCCAGTTTTTGGGCTTGAGCAGCCAACATAATTCCAAAAAAGAAGGCAGCGAGTGAAATTTTTTTGATCATAGTGAAAATTAAATCTTGCAAATTCGGCTTCGAATTTCCGTGCCAAATGTAGGCATACTTTTATTTATCTTTTACCGGAACGCGTTCACCACCTTTCGGCGGTACAGAGTTTTTGCCAGGGGCTTTATTGTCTGTTTTTTGTCCATCCTCATCGCGTTCACCGCCCTCTTCACTTCCTTCTTCATCGTCCAATGTTTCACCGGGCTTCAATCCCATTTTTTTCAAAACCTTGTCGCTGATGTCGTGTTTCGGGTTGGTGTAAAGCATATTGCTGTCAGACGCTTTATCGAACACCACCATGAGGGCGCTTGTTGTCGCTACTTCTTGAATGGCCTCGTATATCTGATCTTGGATGGGCTTCACCAACTCCTCGCGCTTTTTGAAAAGCTCACCATTGATGCCAAACTTGGCCTTTTGCATGTCTTTGGCCTCTTGGCGCTTGGTCGCGATTTCCTGTTCGCGCTTTTGCTTCATTTCATCGGTGAGGAGAATTTTCTCGGCCTGCAACGACGTTTCGAGTTTCGAGATAGTTTCATACTTGTTCTCGATGTCCTTTTGCCATTGTGAGCTGAGCTTGTTAATTTCAGCTTGCGCCTGCTGGTATTCCGGAATATGGCTCAGAATGTATTTGGAATCGACATAAGCGAATTTTTGGGCCTGAGTAAACAAGGCCACCGCAAGGAAAAAAACGGTTACAAGAAATTTCATGACGCAAAAGGGTTTCAACAAATTAGCACGAAGGTAAGTGTTCTACAATTCTCCCATATTCATACCGATAGAGAAGTGGAATTGACCTCGCGCCATGTTCGGGTATGAGGGTAAATCGTCGAGTCTCCATCCGTAGTCAAATCCAAGTAATCCGAACATTGGCAAGAATATGCGTAAGCCTGTGCCTGCCGAACGGTATACCTGGTAGGGGTTGAATAACCGCAAATCGCTCCAAGTATTGCCCGCCTCTGCAAAAGCCATCATGAATATGGTGGCACTGGGGTTGGTCGATAGTGGATAACGCAACTCCGCACTGTATTTGGCAATAGCCGGTGCTCCTGTATTTTGATTGGGCGAGGTGAGGGTCAAGTCGTCATAACCACGCAAATTCACGATTTCGCGTCCGTCGAGCAGGAATCCACTCAAATAAACACCTCCTAAATAGAATCGCTCGAAGGGTGTAAGGCCTAGTTGTTTGTTGTATGAACCGATAAAGCCAAGACCAACATTGGTGTGAAGCACGAACTTGCGGTCTTTGTGCTTATTCAGCGCAGTATACCAGTGAGCCGTAATCTTCATTTTATAATATTCAACCAACTTGAATCTCTCTCCTTGGGTCATGTTTTCATAATCGAACGTCTTATCACCAAAGCGCTCCGCAAGAAACTTATACGGTGGTGTCAGCTTGGTTGTGAAGGTGATTTGAGATCCATAGGTCGGGTAAATGGGTTCGCTGGTAGAACTTCTTGAAAGTGTGAAGTTGTAGGCTAAGTTGTTGGCAATACCATTGGAGAAGTCGCCGAAGAACGCACGGTAATTATTCAGAATGAATTTCTGATATGAAACACCGGTGTAAAGCACAAAGTAGTCGTCGGGTTTTTGCAGGCGCGTACCAATGTTGATGGCACCGCCAATTACTTTCAGCTCTTGTAAGTTAGGATTGTCGTCGCCTACCGAGTAGTTTTCCCTCAGAAATGAATTGTTATCCAAGTCACTTTGACGAAGTTTTTTGAATTGACCGTTTGTTTGGCGTGAGATGCTTGAAGAAACGCTTAGTGAGGTCGGTTTTTTACCACCCAGCCATGGTTCAGTAAAGGAGATATTGTAGGCTTGGAAGAATGCACCATTCGAAGAGGCGCTCAGTGCCAATCGCTGACCGTCGCCTGTTGGTAAGGGGCTCCACGATTCCTTCTTGAAGAAGTTGCGCATAGAGAAGTTGGTGAAGCTGAGCTGCAACGAACCCACAACACGACCACCGCCCCAACCACCGCTCAACTGAATTTGGTCGTTGGGTTTTTCCTCGAGTACGTATTCCAAATCAACCAGCCCTTGATCAGGACGCGGATTCGTCCGCACATCGAAGGCCTCTTGGTTGAAATAGCCCAATGATGCTAATTCACGCTGTGTGCGAATGATGTCGCTGCGGTTGAACAACTCTCCTGGACGCGTGCGCACTTCGCGGAAAATAACGTGGTCGTTGGTTTTTGTATTCCCACTTACTCGTATTTGCCCAATGCGGAATTGCTTTCCTTCATTCATGCGCACCTCAATGTCGATGCTGTCGGGCTCAATAAGTGTTTCCACCGGAAATGCATAAAATGCCAAATATCCGTCGTCAGTGTAGAGCGATGAAAGGTCAATGCCCTGAGGGTTGAAGTTGAGCCTTGTTTCTAACAACTCCAAGTTGTAAATGTCGCCGCGTCGAATGTTGAGAACGCTGTCGAGTCGTCCGGCAGTGTATTTCGTGTTTCCTACGAAATTGATATTTCGAAAATAGAATCGTTTGTCTTCTTCGATTTTCATGTAAATGCCCACACGCTCGCTGTTTATCGTGTACACAGAGTCGTAGGCAATCTTGGCATTTCGGAAACCTTTCTTGTTGTATTTGGCAATTATTTTCTGCTTGTCTTCCTCATATTTCTCCTCCATGAATTTTGAAGACTTGAATACGCGTGACCAGTCGCGCTCTTTCGTGTCTTTCATGGTGCGCTTTATAGCGCTCACGCTCATTACCGGACTCAGTTTTTTTCCTTTCAGAAATAAAAAGTCGCGTTTCTCTTGGGCAATTCCCGCTCCTTCAATGATAATCTCTTCGATTTTTACGCGGTCTCCTTTGTTGACGTCAAACTCCAGGATGACGCCGTTTTGAAGAGTTGGATCTTCTCGCTCCGACACTTTAACCTTGGCTGCGTAGTATCCTTTGTCGATGTAATAATCTTTTATGGTTTTGATGGAGTTGTTCTTGACGTTGTCGGTACTAATCGTCATTGTGCGCAAGTCAAGTTTTTCGCGCAGATTATCGGCCTCTGATTTCTTGACGCCATTGATGACGTATTTGGTCATGCGTGGCGATTCTTTCAAGCTTATGACGAGATAGACGTCGTTGCCACGGAATTCGGCCGCGTAAATTCCGATGTCGGTGAAAAGGCGTTGTTTCCAAAGTTTACGCACGGCGTCGGTAATAGCATCGCCGGGTATGGTTACCTCATCGCCTTCTTGCAGTCCACTGAATAGTTTGATTGCCTGCACGTCGGTGTATTGCGCACCCGAAACGGTAATGCCTGCGATTCTGTAATTGAGAGGAGCAGCATAGTCAACCTGATTGCCGATAACGGTTTGCCCGGCACCTGCCTGTGCAATTGCCAAGAACAGCAATGCGAGAATGAATCTGCAGCTGTGCAACCAATTTAAGTTGAACTGCAGAACCGAAACGGAGGCTTGTGTTGTGCGAATGCTATGCTTCATGGGCAGGTTTTGCAGAAATGGTTTCAGATGCAATTTGCTCCGATGTTTTTCCGAATCGTCGCTCACGCGCTTGGAATTCAACAAGAGCAGCAAAGAAATCTTCTTCCCGGAAGTCGGGCCAGAGGGTGCCTGTGAAGTAGAGCTCTGCATAGGCAATCTGCCAAAGCAGGAAATTGCTAATGCGCTCTTCTCCGCTGGTGCGAATGAGTAGTTCAGGATCAGGAAAAGCGGCAGTGGAGAGCTTGCTTGCGAAGAGTTGGTCGGTTATAGCTTCAGCATGAATGCCTTCGGCTACAATTTGTTTTACGGCGTTGGTGATTTCCCAGCGGGCGCTGTAGTTCAGGGCAAGTATCAGGTTCACACGGTTGTGACCTGCTGTGTGAGCCATTGCGCGTTTGAGCTCGCTGTGGCAATCATCCGGCAGTCTATCTAGGTCACCAATTGCGTGAAGGCGCACTTGGTTCTCGTCGAGCTCGGGCAACTCGCCAACGATTGTGTGCACCAACAAATTCATGAGTGCATCAACTTCTTCTTTCGGGCGATTCCAATTTTCGGTTGAGAATGCATACAGTGTGAGGTATTCAACTCCACTGCGGGTTGCGGCTTTCAAGGCATCACGTACAGATTCTACTCCGTGTGAATGCCCGAATATTCGCTCTTTCCCTTGGCTTTTGGCCCAACGGCCATTACCATCCATGATGATGGCTACGTGACGAGGTACTCGGGATTTGTCGATTTGGTCCAATAAACTCATGAAGTCCTTCCCAGGGCAAGCTTTCCGGGACGGGCAAATTTAAGAGATTATGGACCCTTTTCCGACTCCCAAAAAAGGTTGAAAATGGAAGTTATTGACTATTCGTGCTCCCAGCAGGTGGTGGCTTTTCGGTCGAGGCGAATGTTGAGCGACACCATCGAGAAAAAGTAGTAATCTTTTCGACCCGAATCGCCGCGTTGCAAGCCTCCATTGGAGTTGCCTGCAGCATTGGGTATTTCTTTTTGAATGCTTCTGTCGGAAAGCAAAGCTGCTAACTCTCCGTTTAAATCGGCCAGCAAACCGGGGTCTGCATATTTTCCCGAAATATCATCGAAATAGTCGGTCCATGTTTTTCGCACTCCCCATTCGATGCTCAATCCGAAAATGGCAAAAAGATTGGTTTTTATACCCGCTCCAAAGGGAACTGAAAACATGGTAGTCTTGTATTTTTCAGCTCCAAACTCAGTGCCCTGACCTTCGGTGCCAAGTGGCTGCAATTCATACCAGGTGCCACGGTATTGGGCCATGGGGCGCATGCGGTAATAGGCCAAGCCACCAAATAGATAGGGTGAAACCGGAAACTTTCGATTGCCGAGTTGATAATTGAAGAAGTTCAATTCGCCCTGCAGGCTTCCTTCAATAACCTGGTTACGAAAACTGAGGTTGCGATTGCGGGTCCAGGGGTCGTCACTGTCTGAATCCCATGCTTCTACCACGTGGTAAAGCACACTGGTTTTCATAGTCCATCTTCGATTGAAGTTGTTTCTGAATGAGATGCCTCCTCCGCTTTTCAAACGTGTGCCGAAGTGCTTGTAGGAATTGACTTCGCCAATGTAATAGCTCGTTCCGAAGAGGAGGCCAACATCCTTACTGCGCTCGAATTTGTTTTTTTGAGCGAACAATGGCAACGCCAATACTATAAAAAGCAAGGTAATAATGGGTTTCACGGCTATGGCAACGCGTTGTTGTTTCATCTATTGCCCTTCTACGGAGGGTCTATAAAAAAGGTTCCTTATTGAATGCGTTTGCTTCGTGCATCAAGACCCCAGCCCATTTTTTGGCGAATGGTATTGAAAAAACCGAAGCCGGGTAAACTTACTAAATGAAATTCGAAATTGGCGCGAGTTAAATCAATGATGGTTTCATTGTCTACCACATAGGATCTACTGTCCAATGTGAGCGTGAAATGCGGCTCACGGCCCTCCGCCCGGAGCGATACTTTGCCTGTATTAGGCAATACAAATGGCCTTACGTTTAGGTTGTGCGGCGCAATTGGGGTGAGTATCACATTGTTGCTTTCAGGCATAACGATGGGTCCTCCGCAACTGAGTGAATAAGCGGTTGATCCGGTAGGGGTGGCCACTATAAGGCCATCGGCCCAATAAGTGCTCATGAATTGGTCGTTAACGTAGGCATGTATGGTTATCATGCTGCTGCGTTGTTTGTTCGTGATGGTTACATCATTTAACGCATAAGGGAAGTCGCCAAAGTCTTGCTGAGCGCTCTTCACTTCAATCAATGATCGTTTGTCGAGCGTGAAGTCTTGGTTTACGAGAGCTTCGATAGATTGGTCAATATCGTTGCCTGAAACCGGCGACAAAAAACCCAATCGACCTGTGTTGATTCCCAATACCGGAATGCGGGTGTCGCGAATGATAGCAGCGGTTTCAAGCAATGTGCCATCGCCCCCAACGCTGAGCAAAAACGAAACACCCTGCAGATCTTCAGTTGTGCGAAAAATTTCAATAGTGCTTGGAAGCGTAACTTTTTGCGTTAAGAACAGATAGAATTTTTCATGCACCAACACCACGATGCCCCTGCGCACCAAAGAGTCTAACAGCTTTTCTATGCTGTCGGTAAACTCGTCGTCGAAACGTTTTCCGTATAGGGCAATTTTCACATCCAGAGGGTTTGGAATGCAAATAAACAAAGAAGCCATTCGTATTTCACGAATGGCTTCAACAGATTTTCAACCTCAAGAGAGATTATGTTATATGTTGAGAATACGCATCAATTCATCGTATCGTTTGCGCAAGTCTTCTGTGTAGGCCAATTCCTGGTAGGTCGCTTTCACGTTGTAGCCGAAGCGCTCGAAACTGCTGATTATTGCATTCAAATCGGGTTGATTAATTTTAATGTTAACCTCGATTTTTCCGCCTTCACCCGGGCTCACGGAGGTGCTTAAAATTTTGGCGTTGTTTTCTTCGATGATTCGGGAAATTTGTTGCATGCTATAGTCTTTGTCCCACATCTCCAGAACGATAATGCCGCCTCGTTGATCGGCTCCCTGCATCTCCGTCATTTGCTCCACCAAATCTTCTAGCCTAATTGCCCCGAGGTAATTATTATCGGCGTCGACTACCGGCACAATGCTAAGGTGCTGCTCACTTACAATTTTCAGGATGTCAAGAATATGGGTGTCTGGCAACACGTGGGAGTTCAGCAAGGGAAGCCCGCTGGAGTCGCCGTGCAAACTTTCCAAGTCCATCAATGCATCTTCTGATATCAACCCAAGGAGTTTCCCGTTTTCAACAACGGGTAAATGCGAAATACGAAACTGATCCATCAGGTCGAGAGCGTTCAAAGGCTCATCGTGGGCGCTGAGGGAAGGGATTTCTGAGCTGAGCAATTTGCGTGAAGTAATCACGGGCGTAGTATTAAAGGGTTACTGCTGGGTTAAACCACTGCGGGTTGGTAAAAGTTGCGTTTTTCAGGTTCAAACTTCCTCAAAGTTTGGTAATTTATTCACACGACAAGGGTAAATTGATGGAAGTCCTTGCGCAAACGGAGGGAGTTTGTTTTGCATCCTGTTTATTTGCACACAATTGAAAGCTATGACCAAACTAAGTGTCAACATAAATAAAATTGCCACCTTGCGAAATGCACGTGGTGGTAATGTTCCCGACGTAATCGAGGCGGCACGCCGTATTGAGCGATATGGAGCGGATGGAATTACCGTGCACCCTCGGCCCGATGAACGCCACATCCGCCGAAGCGACGTGTATCAACTTAAGAAGGCTGTCAGCGGTGAATTCAATATTGAGGGTTATCCCTCGGAAGATTTTATGTCGATGGTAGTAGACGTGCTCCCACACCAGGTCACGTTGGTGCCCGATCCTCCTGATGCAATCACTTCCAATACCGGCTGGGATGTAATTGCCCATGGCGATTTTCTAAGAGAGGTCGTTGCCAAACTAAAGGCCGGTGGAATAAGGGTCAGCATTTTCCTCAATGCGGAGCCACACCTGGTGGCTTCTGCGGCTGCCACGGGTACCGATCGTATTGAGCTGTACACGGAGTCGTATGCTTCGGGTTACCCCTTAAACAGGGAAGATGCGGTTCGCCCATTTGTTGCAACGGCCTTGGAAGCGCAAGCGCATGGGTTGGGGTTAAACGCGGGTCATGATTTGTCGTTTGAAAACCTCCGCTATTTTGCTTCGCATGTTCCCGGCTTGCTGGAAGTTTCTATAGGCCATGCGCTGATCAGTGATTCGCTATACTGGGGACTCGAGAATACGGTAAGTCTATACAAACGCGAGTTGCAGCAGGCATGAAGCTCTTTCACCGAACATTAGGAGAGGGCCCGCCTTTATTGATTTTGCATGGTTTGTTTGGCAGCTCCGACAACTGGCAAACACATG
>CAMAYP010000088.1 GCA_945862415.1 Chryseobacterium gleum
TGGTGAAATGGTGAAATGGTGAAATGGTTAAATGGTGAAGCAGTTGGTTAGGCCCCTCTATCTCACTGATTCACCATTTCACTATTTCACTTTGTTGAAAACGCCTTGAGACCGACTGCGAATAAAGGATTACCAGCCCCCAAATTTGACCCAAACACATGCCCATGTCGGAAGAAAAAGTTGTTGTCAAAATTGAACATGCCGAAATACGTCAGAAAGAGAATGTGATTCTGAAAGACGTAAATCTGGAAATAAAATCAGGCGATTTTGTGTACCTCATTGGTAAAACGGGTAGCGGAAAAAGCAGCTTGTTAAAGACCTTGTATGCTGAGTTGCCGCTAGCGAAAGGGCAAGCACAGTGCTGTGGTTTTGATCTTGCGAGCATGCGCAAATCGCAAATCCCCTATTTGAGAAGAGAGCTCGGCATCGTATTTCAAGATTTTGAATTGCTAACCGACCGCACCGTATTCGACAACCTCGAATTCGTGCTACGCGCCACGGGATGGAACGACGAAAAAGCCATATTGGCTCGCATGAACAGCGTGCTCAATCTGGTCGACCTCGACAACAAAGGCCACAAGATGCCACATGAGTTGAGCGGTGGTGAGCAGCAGCGTGTGGTTATAGCTCGGGCATTGCTCAACACCCCACAGCTCATACTGGCCGACGAGCCCACAGGTAACCTCGATCCCAAAACCAGTCATGAGATATTGAATCTGCTCCTCGCAATCAGTCGATCGGGAACCGCGGTGCTCATGGTTTCACACGATTTCAACACCATGAGAAAGTTCAATGGACGAGTGCTCGTTTGTGATGGTCAGGAAATTAGAGAAACAACCGACATCGCGGCCTATGAAGCCGTGCATGCATAATGAATCAGCCAAACATCAGCGTAATAATTCCTGTATTCAACGCCAAACGCACGTTGGCTAATGCACTGCAAAGCGTTTGGCACCAAACCTTTCAGGCACACGAAGTACTGGTTATTGATGGAGGATCAACCGATGGCACAGTCGAAATTATCCAAGCGAACCAGTCGCGCATTACCTATTGGATAAGCGAAAGAGATAACGGTATTTATGACGCCATCAACAAAGGAATTCAACGAGCCACGGGTGATTGGATTTACATTTTGGGTAGTGATGACGCTTTGGCATCAACCGATGTATTTGAAACCATCGCATCTCATCTCATTCAACCGGCCTCACTCGTATTTGGAAGCGTGTGCAATGTGAACATCAAACAGTCGCTGGTACCGGAAGTACACATCAGTTCGATGCATGCGCTGATATACCTCAAGAATACACTTCACCAACAAAGTGCATTTTATCGAAGAAGGCTGTTCGAAAAACATTTTTTTGACACCACATTGAAGGTACTTGCCGACTATGACTTCCATCTGCATTTGTTCTTACTAGGCGAGCGTGGAAAGCACCTTGATTTGGTAATTGCCGAATGTGAAGCTTCAGGACTTTCGAAGCAGTTCAAGTGGTCGCTTTATAGCGAAGAATTTCGATTGAAACACAAACGACTGGGCTTGGTCAAAGCGCTTCTGCTTGCACCTATCATTTTCGGGAAATTTATCTTGAAGCAGTTGAGATAACTCAGCGCAGAGGCTCATACACACGCTTCACTACTTCTTGTTCGTGCTGCCAGTTGAGCTCCTTTGCCGCCTGCAAAGCATTTTTGCTCCAAATAGGAAGAGCACCTCCATCGAACATATGCTGAAGCGATGCTGCAATTTCTTGCGGTTCAATTTTGCTTACCACGGCTCCTACGCTGTATGTTTCGACAACTCTTCGCAGCTCGGGCAAATCGGATACGAGCACGGGCAACCCGGCGTGTATATAGTCGAAGAGTTTGTTGGGAAGCGAATAAGCATAGTTGAGGTGAAGTGGCTTATCAAGCGAAACACCGACATCAGCAACGGTGGTGTATTGCTGCAATTCGCGAAAGGGCAACTTAGCAATGAAACGCACACGGTCTTCGAGTTTACGCTTCACCACTTCACGTTTGATATTCTCTAGGTCGCGGCCCGAGCCGATTATGAGCAACAATGCGTCAGGAAGAAACTCCATGCTCTGTGCGAGTTCCATGCCTCCCCTGTCGGGATCGATATACGCGCCTTGCAAGAGTATGATTCGCTTATCAGTAGGTAAGTCCAAATCAGCGCGCGAGGCAACCTCGATTTGTTCGCGCATCAATGGCACGTTGCGCACCACATGCACCGGCACGTGGTAGAGCGCGCGGTAAATTCCGGCTATAGTCTCATTCACCGTGATCACATGCTTAAGCTTGGGGAAAACAAACCCTTCAATTGCAAGCCACACTTTCTTTGGAAATGGACGATTGGTAAGCCCTTCTGCTTCGGTAAAATATTCATGACTATCGTACACCAACTCTTTTCCCTTCATACGCGCCACTACGAAAGCAGGAAACAACGTATCTAGATCATTGGCTACAATTATATCCGTCCGTTTGAACAAGAGGTAAAAGAAAAGCCGAATATTGAGAGCGGCGTAAAACAAAGCTCCCGTATGAAAAGGCAAACTAAAACGACGTGTTTCGTAGGGTCTTTCGAACGGCAAGCTGTCGGGCATCATGCGCCCCGCCAGCGTAATACGAAACCCCATTTCCAATAAGGTAGCACACACTTTCGCTACACGTTGATCGTGTTGCAAATCGTTTGAAACAAGAACCGTTATATGCTTGCCCTGAAGTGTCATGAAGTTTAGCGCATAGAATCGCGAATTTCTTTCAGCACCTTTTTCGTATACAATGGAAAATCCGCATTCATCATCCAGCTGAAATACCCGAGATCCTTGCTCAGCACCTCTTGTACTTGCATGTTTTTGTACTTCCCAAAATTAAAAACCGGCTGGTCCTTCTCATTGTAAACGATGTGACCGGCAAAGTCTGCCTTTTTCTTGCGCTCGCTCAAGGTGTGTATCACCTCCATGTCGTTCTGAACCGGATGGTAGGTTTCACCTTGCTCATTAACCATTTCTACATGCGCATAACGCTCGAGCATGGCTTCAAAAATTTCTACGGTAGCAAGTGTATCGGGTAATGCCTCGTGGGCGTCGTCGAGTTGCTTATCGCAGTAAAATTTATACGCAGCCTTTAAATTTCGTTGCTCCATCAGGTGAAAGATGACCTGCACATCGACCAGGTTGCGGCCATCTACATTGAAATCGATATCGGCCCTCAGAAACTCCTCCGCCAGCATCGGGATATCGAAACGATTTGAATTGAAGCCGCCCAAGTCACAATCAAAAATAAATTTGAAAAGCTTGGGTGCAAGCTCCGTGAATGTCGGTGCATGTTCCACATCGGCGTCATAAATTCCATGCACCAATGAAGACTCAATCGGAATTGGAACAGTTGGGTTGACCAGCAACCTGTGCTCCTTTCCTCTATGAGCCGGCATCATAGTAACCTGTCCATCGGGCATAATTTTCACAACAGCAATTTCTACAATGCGATCTCTGGCTATGTCTGTTCCGGTTGTTTCCAAGTCGAAGAACGCCAATGGTCTTTTCAGATTAAGTTTCATTTTTTCGAAGAAGTAAAATAAAGGAGAGCGAAGGTAGGTTATAAAGGCACAGAGCAACGCCGGCCATGCCGGCAAAGGGTAGCAAAAACCCCTCGGATGGGAGTATCCGAGGGGTTATTTTTTTTGTTCCCACGGCTGAAGCCGTGGGCTAAACTGAAGCCGTGGGCTAAACTGAAGCCATGGGCTATGCCGGAGACGTGGGCTAAACTAAATACGTCGGCTCTGCTGAAAACGCGGGCTTTGCAGAGCTGTATTTCGATTAACCCTGCACGCGCACCTTCACGTATTGGAATTGCTCGTAGAGGAGTCGATTATTTTTCGAATCGTTTTCGTATTCTTTTCCTTGTACGGCCTTTGTGCCTTTGCCGAAGGTGTAATCCTTTCCTTCTTCACGACCATACGCTTTCAATGCTGAACGAACCAAGTCGTGAGCTGCATCGAAACGCAGCTGCACAAGCTCGTCGTTTGATTTATACTTCACGGAAGGAACTTTTGATGCTGAGGCATCAATTACCACAACCGGCTTTTTGCCAACCTTGATGATAGCGTCGATGTCGCGAACGAAATAGGCAAAGTCCATTTCATCCTTCATCAAGCTGTGTGATCCGTAAACGAAGTAGTGAGCATATTGTGCAAAGCCCTTCTCCGGAATAAACTGACGTCCTATCGGATCTTTCTTGTCGAACTTCAATTCAACAGGTTCCATTGATTGCCCCTCGGGTGTGGTCGTAATTGCAGGCTCGTCGATTTTTCCATTGTATGCTTCCTGCTCGGCGGCGAGTGCCTTACCTGCATCCTTTTTGGTATCGCTCTTTACCGCGGCGGCAGCAGCAGCAGCGGCGGCGGCATCAGCGGTTTTGGCACCCGTCTTTGAAGCGTCGGTTTTGGATGTGTCGCCCTTAGCGCCGGTTTTCTTATCGCCCGGCTTTGCACCTGCCTTCTTGTCGGCTTCAGGTGTCGGCTTCGGCGCAGCAGGCAGTTCTTTGGTAAGACTTACAGGAACAAGGAATACCTCACGCTCAATTTCTTGGAAGGAAGTTTCGCAAGGCACGTTGATATCGTCATCCTTGATTTTCTCTTTACCCTGATAATATTCGATGTGGTAGCTAGTGCAAGGATTCAAGACTGCCAAGTAACCGCCATCACGCTTTCGCGGACGGTACTCTGACACTTCTGCATTCTTATCGTTCTTCACGAGAATGCGCAAATCGTCGGGTAATTCCTCGCCTTCAGGGGTGATTACAAAGCCCTTCAACACGGCAAGTTGGGTCTCCTCCGTGATATCAGGCATATCTACCAGGTAAATATCCTTCAATCCGTAACCACCGTCTTTCGACGATGAATAGTAAGCACGACGACCGTCGGCCATCGGAACGAAGAAGACGTCGTCGTCGACAGTATTGATTGGGTAACCGAGCGTGACCGGAGCTCCCCACTCACCGTCTTGTCCTAGCTTCGAATAGAAGATATCGAATCCACCCATCGTGTTGAGACCACGTGAGGCGAAGTACAACGTTTTACCATCGGCTGTGAGGAAGGGCGCATCTTCATCGTAGATTGTATTGACCTGTGTTCCGATATTCAGTGCACGAGACCATTCTCCATTCGGAAGTTTCACACAGCGATAGATGTCGCGCTTGCCAACTCCGCCTGTACGGTCGCTCACAAAGAGCAATGTGTTGCCATCGGCTGATACAGTTGCGTGTGTTTCCCAAGCAGCAGTATTAATATCGGATCCGAGCAAAGTAGGTTCACTCCAAGTTTCCCCGATGAGCGTGCTCTCCAGAAGCTGTCCGTCACCAAAATTATCGCGGTAGATAAACAATGTTTGACCGTCGGGCGAGACACTGATGGCAGCATCGTGCGCATCTGTGTTCAGGTTCAGCAATTCAGGCTCCATCCAAACACCCTCTTCGTTTTTGAAGGTTGCGTAGATATCGTCCTTGTATTGCATCGTGACAAAGTCGATAATCTTACTATTGGATGAGTCAGGGCGAATACGCGGACTGGTGAAGAAGAGCTGACTTTCGTCCAGGGAAAGTACCGGGCTATATTCGTTGGATGCAGTGTTGAGAATTGGACCTACGTTCGTGATTTTGTAATTCCTCGGATTTTCCATTTGCGATTTGGCCTCCATGCACATTTCCAATTCGCGCGTAGCATCTATATACATAAGGTGCTTTTTGCCCAATTGCTTTTGAAGCTTCTGAAACGTAGCGATGGCATCATCTACTTTCAGATTCAATGCCTGAGCGCGACCCAAGTAAAACAACGCTTGCACGGGGGCACGCTTTTCAACCGGATCATAGGGATCATAGCTCTTGCTAAAGCGTTTGTCGCACGCTGCTTCCAGGTATTGCAACGCCTCTAATTTGGAGTTGGCGGTTTGCAAATAGCAGTAACCAATTTTGTAGTTGATATTGGCGTTGTTTGGATTTTCAACTAACAAATCGATCCAAGCATTGATGCTTTGAATCCACAAGCGCTCTTCCAACATTTGATTGGCCTCCAAAAATTTGGATGCAAATACAAAACGTTTAGGAGGAGCTGCGCTGAAAACTGTGGTAGTAACAACGGCAAAAACGAGGAGCAAAAGAATACGCTTCATTCTATTCAAGGTATAGAGAAAGGTCAATAAAATATTTGTGCCCGAAGATAGGCAACGCCTTGAATACGAAAGAAAAAAATCGTTGTGTTTCTTAAACGTCTCTGTTGATATCCCACGCTTCGAGGTAATCGGCCACTCGACGCACAAACTGTCCTCCAAGTGCTCCGTCTACCACGCGATGATCATAACTGTGACTCAGGAACATCATGTGACGAATCCCAATGAAATCGCCTGAAGGAGTCTCGACTACCGCGGGTTTCTTGCGAATAGCGCCAACGGCCATGATGGCCACTTGCGGTTGATTGATGATGGGGGTTCCCATTACGTTTCCAAACGAACCGACGTTGGTGATGGTATAGGTTCCACCGCTGATATCGTCAGGTGTTAATTTATTGTTACGCGCTCGGTCTGCCAGGTCGTTTACTCGCTTGGCGATACCGGCCAAATTGAGCATATCTGCATTACGAATAACCGGAACAATGAGATTACCGCTTGGAAGCGCGGTTGCCATGCCCATATTGATATCGCCACGCTTGATGATTTTATCGCCATCCACCGAGATATTAATCATCGGGAAGTCTTTGATAGCCTTTACCAATGCCTCAATGAAGATAGGCGTAAATGTGAGTTTGGTCCTTTCCTTTTGTTCGAACTGCTTTTTGTATTTCTCGCGCCACATAACGATGTTCGTTACGTCGGCCTCCACGTAAGAAGTAACGTGCGGAGAAGTTTGCACGCTCATGACCATGTGATCGGCTATGAGCTTGCGCATGCGGTCCATTTCGATAATTTCATCGTTACCACCTACGCTGATTGCCGCCTTCGGCTTGGGAGCTGAAGAAGCTGCAGGCGCAGCTACAGGCTCTTGCTTAACAGCAGGTGCCGCCGCAGGCGCAGCAACCGGAGCAGCACCGCGTGATGCTATATAGTTGAGAATATCGCTTTTGGTAACACGTCCACCCTGGCCTGAGCCGTCAATTGCATCGAGCTCAGACTGGCCAATGCCCTCTGTTTTCGCAATGCTCTTAACAAGTGGTGAGTAGAATCGATCATCGCTGCTCGAAACAGCAACCGAGGCTGCCAATGGAGAAGCCATGGATGCCGCTTCTACAACTTCCGCTTGTGCTGCAGGAACTGCAGCAGGAGCAGAGGCAGGAGCAGAGGCATTGGCGCCGATAGCGATCAACGCAATGGGTTGACCAACGGCTACTACATCCCCCTCCTTCACAAGGCATTTCAGCAACACGCCGTCTTCAGGAGCAGGCACTTCGCTGTCTACCTTATCAGTAGCAATCTCAATAATAGGCTCATCAGCCGTGATGGCATCACCTTCTTTTTTCACCCATTTGATGATGGTAGCTTCTGCTACGCTTTCGCCCATTTTAGGCAGTAGAAGTTCTATCTGGGACATTGACAGACGGATTCGTTGATTTTCGGATGCAAATGTAGTCGGTTTAGGATTTTTTCAGTGTCTTTTTATTTAACCGCAAAGACGCAAAAAGCCGCAGAGAAATGAAACTCTGCGGCTCTCTATGACTCTTTAGTTCATTGATACTATTGCTTTACCAAACGCAATACCTGTGACTCACCACCTACAATTCGTAGCATGTACATACCGGCAGGCTTGCTTTCCATGTCGGCATTCAAGCGGCCATTTAGGTCGGGCAGCGAAGTTGAATACGTTTGAATGATGCGCCCATCCGCCGTCAAAAGCTCTGCATTCAAGCGAGTATCCGCCTCAAACACACCGTTAACAGCAATGTCGAAACGATCCTCAAATGGATTCGGGTAAACAACGAACTGGGCAAGCACCGGTGTAGCCAATGAGATGGTTTCAGCTCCTTGATGGAGCGTGCCAGTACCCGAAACTTGCGCAAGACCATCAATCGCTTGCACATTGAGCGTGCCGTGCACAAACAAGTGAGCGCCTTCTTCGACATAGATATGTCCGGCATTCGCGGTTCCAACAACAGCAGGTTGCGGGAATGCGTTTGCTTCGATAATAACGAGAGAAGTATCAACGGGCACCTTGCCCTCTTCCCAGTTGTAGGGGTCGTTCCAATCGGAAGTACCGGCATTACCTGTCCAGAAAGACGAAGTATTGCCTGAAGTTACTGTGTTTGCGTTGGTAATTACAGCAGGCGCTTCGTACGTTACGTTTACCCAACAGCGCTGTGTCGGGTTTGTGGTTACCGCATTCCTTACTTTGATGGTAATCCACCCAGTGAAATTCGGTGTATAGTTTTTAGTCAGCGTACCAATTCCGGTATTCGACGAAAGCAAAGTGCCCGCGGCGTTGTACAAGCCTATGTACAATTTCTTGGTAACGTTTTCCGGATATAAAATGTAGGTAACCACCTTTCCGCTGCGCACAAAGATTTTCCCTACAGTTCTGAAGTTGCTTGAATTGGCAGGTATGGCACCACCTTGTCCCAAAGAGCTCGCATGGCTATCACCTAGGTCATTCGCCATTTCCCATTCCTGTGTTGTCGTTACCGCACGGGGTGGATTGTACACAGCAGCGTCTTGCCCAACAGGCGCCCATACGCTGTATCCGCGACGACCCGCTGTATTGAGCGTTGGATTTACAGGAGGCGTATTAATGGCAGCATTTCCATTCATGTCAACTGTAACCGTAGCCGTTCCATTCGCTCCGGAGTAATCTTTCAATACCGTTCCAGCAGGGAATCCGGTGTAGACCGTGCGGTTTTGCCAGGTTGTCCAGTTGTCGGTTACACCAATTACTGCTTTACCTGCGCGCACTATCACCAAATAATCTTGGTCAGTGTAAGGCACTTGATACGCACCTGCCTTGAAGTTGAGCGCTTGGTGACACCACAAGAGGTTCGCCAAATCGGAACGCACAGGAAGGCTTGTTGCCGACTTCGGATCGTGTGTCCAGCGGTTGCCCGTGTAACCGATATCGAACAAATCTTCGAAGAACAACTGAGGATTCCCGTCCATAGCCATCATGATAGCGTATGCACCAGACAAGCGTGGTTCATTGGGCTCAATGTGACCTGAAAGTTCAGACCCTGTATTCCAACCCGTGTAATTACCCGTGTTGCTCAACTGTGGTCGGAAAGTATCGTGGTTGTTTACGAACGGAACCGTGCGGTGCACATAGGTATTTGATCCCGCATAGTAATGCACACGTTGACTCTGCTGAGCGCCCGGCAAAGATGCCATGTTGAAATTGCCCATGCCATACACCATTCCGTAGAGACCACCTGAAGGGTCGAATGCACGCAGACCAAAGTCAAACGAACCCATCATTTTTTCGCCTGAAAATGCTGCAATGGCATTGACGTAATTATCGAGATCATTCTTACTTCCAACCCATTCACCCACGTTGAACATTGACTCGCCGCCTTTGCACCAAGCGGGCAGAATGTACTTCACGTTGTAGCTCAAGTCTTCCTGCACATAGGTTGGAAAATGCTTCACTGCATCCCATCGAAATCCGTCTACTGCAGTCTGCTTCTTCAACCACATCATCCAATTTCGAGCGCCATCGCGCATGTAGTTGGCACTCTGTGCCGGATTGAAACCGACAACGTTTGTACTTTGTCCAAAGGCTGTGCTTTCATAGCTCACATCAGGGCCGAAATACGAAGTACAGATGTCGCCTGTTGTGCAGTTGTTGTATTGATTCGGATAAAAGTTGGTGTAGTTCTTTGCCCAACGGCCGCTGCGGTTCCAGTAGTTGGTTTGTGTTTCATCGGTAGCAGGTGTTGAATACGATACATATCGGAAATTCTTGTAGCCGCTTTCAGTAGCCATTGAAAGTGAAGCAGGGTCCACTCCCCCATTGCCAAATGAGCTGCCTGCATCGTTCACGTGGTTAAGAACCACATCTTGAATTACCTCAATACCGTTGGCGTGCATTACAGCAATCATGCGAAGGAGCTCATCTTTAGTGCCTAGACGAGTGCGTGTGTTTCCCTTTTGAAACTTGTCGCCCAAATCATAATGATCGAATGGAGCATAGCCTACATACCCTGAACTTCTGTTTTTTGAAGATGGCGGAATCCAGATGGCGTCAATACCCATCGACTTCAATCGCGGAGCAAGCTCAGTCAAATAGTTGGCCCAACGCTCATGGTAGTTGTTGTTATAATAGTCCCACCAAAAAGCCTGTAGAACGGTTTTTTTGATTGTAGTTTGGGATTGGAGAGATGACATTCCCATCAATGCCAATACACACACTAGTAGAATACGCTTCATTGCTCGAAGTTGATTTGGTTCATGCAAGTTAAGTGTCTTCTTTACACTTAGCCATTCAACACGAGAAAAAATTACGAACCTAGGCGCGCAACGTTGCCCCAAATTATTCGCAAGTCGTTTGATATGCGGTAATCCTTTGCGTAGAGCATGTCCATTTTTTGCTTGTGTGCTTCGTTGGTGGAAGTGGTTGTAGCCAGGATACCTCTTTTAATGAAGGGAAGCTTTACCTCTTCACTAACACCTGCCGC
>CAMAYP010000089.1 GCA_945862415.1 Chryseobacterium gleum
GCGCTGTAAATCAACAACTCTGCTTGCGATGGATGTGTTGCAAAGCTGTAGCTTATTCCGGATAGGCTGCTAGCAGGATTTCCGAGTATTGCAAGCTGGGCCTTGTTTTTAAGTTCGTCAACACCTACGATGCAAGCTTGGTCAACGCAGAAGTTGACTTCATAGCAAAAGTAATTGCTATTATCAGCTGCATCAAACCAACAGAAGCGGGCTGTGCTTTGACCTGGATTGCCGTTGTGGCGGTACTTGCAGTAGAATGAAAACGTAGTGTCTCCGTCGGCTAATGAGACAATTTCTGTAGAAAGTTCGTTTCCGGCAGCCCATGGACCGCAAATTTCTCCCCAGCAGAATTGATGATCTGCGCCTGCAACCGTTTGAATTATTTCACGACGACAGCGAATGTCGCGTTGTGACCCGCTGATGTTGATTACATCCCAATGCGCACTGATAACTTCGGTGGTGTTGGAAGATGTTCCTAATACCGTGTTTACCTCGTTGTGAAAGGAAATGAATTGCGAGAATCCGGCAAAAGCCGATAAGAATAAGCTAATTACAAGGATTGATTTTTTCATTCTAGTTCATTTTTACAAATGTAGTCGCGGTTGTGATACAGGCGGAACAATTTAAACCCTCAACTCGTTTTCTTATCGCCTTGTATTACCTCGAAAATGTATATGGCTCGTAGCGTGTTGCGCCGTAAATTCGGCGCGTTGTTCATGAAAAATACACTCTTTATCTTAATGCTATCGGTATCGCTGAGCGTTTATGCACAGCTTACCCCCGGCTCTCTTGCGCCCGATTTTTCGGTTGCTGACCTGTCGGGTAATACACGGAGCCTATACAGCCAGCTGGATTCAGGACGCACAGTTGTTTTGCATTGCTTCGCCGCATGGGACAGCTACGCCTGGGAATACTACCAGCAACAAACGCTTGAAGCTTTTTCGGCGCTATACGGTGCTGAGGGTTCGGGCGATGTTGAAGTGTGGCGAGTAGAGTGCGAAACACAAAACTCGACCGCTCAATTGCAAGGTCCGGAAAGCTCAACGGGCAACCCGACAACCGATACCCAGGGCGATTGGCTCTCCGGTTCAACCCTCCCAATCATCGACGATTCTACTTTAGCAGCTCAATTTGACCTAGCTTATTTGCCTGTTCTAGTTGTGATTTGTCCTGATCGTGTGGTTCGCTTCATCGATCAATTGTCGGTTGGTAATTTGGCCAATGTTGTATTCCAAACGTCTTGTCCTCCGGTCGTTCAGGGTTTCGATCCTGCATTAACTTCCGTAACTGCCATTCGCAGCTGTGGAAGCAATCTGATGGATGTAGAACTCGTGCTGAAGAACATGGGAACCGACACGGTCTATAGTGCAATCATTGGTGTAGGTGGAGCAACTGCCCCACAAACTATTCAATGGGAAGGGCAGCTCGCATCGAATCAATCCGACACACTTGAAATTACTTCACTGGAAGTGCTGGCCGACGCGGATATCGATCTGTACGTAGCATCGCCAAACATCGATGCTTCCAACGACTCGTTGAGTGTTCGAACTTCAGTAGGATTTTCTACCCAGCTGGTGAAACTGGAATTGGCGCTCGATGCTTATCCCGATGAAGTATCGTGGGAGATACGCAATGAAAATGACTCCGTACTTTACAGCGGTGGTGCCTATGAAGTAGATTATCAATACATCACCGGCGTATTTCAACTTCCCGGTGCAGGTTGTTACAACCTCTTCCTGAACGACACACGAGGTGATGGTTTGCACGGGAGTCAATACGGTGGGTTCGATGGTTTTTGCAAGCTCTACAGCATGACCGACTCCACAACGGTTGAAGAGGAACTCTTCCATTACGACGGTTCCTATAACCTTTCGCCGATAGAGAATGCACCTTCCTTTTTGCAATACACGTTTGAAGCAGGCTCTCCTTTAATGGTGAGTGAAACTGCGGCAGCAGAGTGGTTGGCCTACCCAATACCCGCAACCGAAACGCTGTATGTGCGGGCTCCTGTGGATGCAGTTGAGTATACCTGCTCTCTTTATGATATGACCGGTCGCAGTGTTGCGCTCGTTCAAATGAAGCAAGGCGAAAGGTTTGCTGAAATCGATGTCGAACAATTGCCTGCCGGTGTTTATGCGCTAGTGATTCAATTGAAACAACAACACATTCAAATTCCGGTGATCATTCAACACCGTTAATCTGGTACAAATCTTGAAAACGGCGCGACCGTCCAAAAAACAAAACCATGAAAAAAACACTTTTAATTCTCTTTGTGCTCTTGTTGAACCTAGTTTCAAATGCACAGGTAAGTTCGCTGCCTGCTGCTACTCTCAAGGATTTAGATGGTAAAGATGTGCAGACAGCCGACTTGTCGAATGATGGCAAGCCCATGCTCATTTGCTTTTGGGCAACTTGGTGCAGCCCGTGCAAAAAGGAGTTGAACACATATGCCGATTATTACGAAGAGTGGCAGAAGGAAACCGGAGTGAAAATCTATGCGGTTACTATCGACGATCAGCGCACCGTGAACAGTGTGAAGCCTTATGTGAACTCGGTATCTTGGGAATATGAAATTCTATCTGACGTAAACAAAACATTCTCACAAGCGATGGGTGTGAATTCTCCGCCGCATACGTTTCTATTAAACGGTAAGGGTGAAATCGTGTGGCAACACGTAGGATATACACCCGGCGATGAAGAAGAGGTGCGCGAGCAACTCTTGAAGTTGGCCCATTGATTTTTTCCGAACCAAAACCAAGAAGTTAACCGGTATGATGCGTTTTTCTATTGCAGTTGCAGGTCTGTTGTTGTGTGCAAAATCGTGGTCCCAGGAGCAACCGGCTACAACCGAGAATAAGGGTCAATTGCACGGGAATGTGCAGGCGTTGTTTCAGAATTACAACCCCGATGAGGCCATCGGCGCGCAGGTGCCTGATGCGAAGGCGGCGATGAATACCTTCGGTAACTTTACATACACCTATGGTCAGTTCACTGCAGGTGTTCGCTTCGAATCATACCAAAATGCGATACTGGGATTTCCGAATCGGTTCAAGGGTTCCGGAATCGGAAGTCGCTATGTGCGATACAACGCCGATAATCTCGATATCACTGTAGGGAATTTTTACGAGCAATTTGGTAACGGTCTGAGCTATCGCACCTATTGGGAGCCAAACCTCGGCATCGATAATGCGATGGATGGTGTGCGCATCATCTTCAAGCCATTCAAGGGAGTTGCATTGAAGGCAGTGTATGGTCAGCAGCGATATGATTTCGATAGCCGAATCGTTAACGGAGCTGGTATCGTTCGCGGAATTGACGGTGAGGTGAGCTTGAACGAGGTTGTGAAGGCCTGGGCAGAAAAGCCATTGAAGGTGACGTTAGGCGGAAGCTTTGTAAGTAAATACCAATCGGGCGAAACGTTTGAACGCGACTCCGCAGTATTCAATCTGCCCAATAACGTAGGCGCCTCTGCAGGAAGATTGGGTGTTGTGTACAAGAATGTTCAGTTCACCGGTGAGTACGTATTAAAAATCAATGACCCCAATGCCGACAACGGTTACATCTACAAAAGAGGTCAGAGTATTTTCTTCAATGGTGCATTCAGTAAAAAGGGTTTCGGTGTTACGGCTAGCGCGAAGTATGTCGACAACATGGCTTTCCGCAGTGATCGCGACGCGTTGTTGTTTGATGTTCCTATCAACTTCCTACCTGCTATTACTCGCCAACATACTTACAACCTCGCTGCAACGCTCTACCCGTATGCAACCGTGTTGAACGGTGAGGTAGGAGTGAGTGGTGAATTGTTTTACACGTTTAAAAAGGAATCTACACTCGGTGGAAAATATGGAACGTACGTTTCGCTCAATGTAGCCGCAGTGAATAGCCTGGATACTTCGCACGTGGGTGGACGTGAGGAGCTCATCAATGGTTACAAGGTAAACTCGTTTGGCTTTGGAGATACCAAGTATGTGCGTGATGTGAATCTCGAAATTCGCAAGAAAATCAATAAGGCCTGGACTGTCAATTTCATTCACTACTACTTTGAGTTTAACACCAACGTTACTCCTGTAACCCAGGATTTCAAAGGTATTGTGTACGCGAACATCGATGTGATCGATATTCAGTACAAGTTCAAACCCAAGCACTCCATTCGTGCTGAATTGCAATCGTTGATTACAGAGCAAGACAAAGGAAATTGGGCTACAGCACTGGTTGAATATACCTTCTCGCCGCATTGGTCGTTTGCTGTAATGGATCAGTACAACTACGGAAATTCCGATCCGGATAAGCGTGTGCATTATCTCTATGGAAACATTGGCTATAGCAAGGGCGCAAGCCGCATCATGGTAGGATACGGAAAGCGTCGCGCCGGTATATTTTGCATAGGCGGTGTATGCCGAGCTGTACCTGCTTCGAATGGTATTGAGATTAATCTAACCTCCAGTTTCTAGTATATGAAGACGAATAGAATACTGAATTTTCTTGCAGCGTGTTTCGCTGTTTCATTGTTCGCATCGTGCGACGAGGAAGATCAACCCATTGTAGAGTATGGAGTTTATCGCATCGATCTCTATGGTCCAGCTCCGGTATTTGAACCCTCGAGCAGCCCTGTTCAACGTGTGTTGCTGGAAGACTTTACGGGGCATGATTGCGGTAATTGTCCGAATGGCCATTTGCGCGCTGCTGAGCTTCTCGAAACGTATGACGAGAACATCGCTGCAGTGGCGATACATGCAGGCTCACTTGCAGCTCCGCTTCCTCCCGAATATCCAAATGACTGGCGCACTCCCGAAGGTCAGTATTATTTGCTGACTCAAGTTGGACAAGACATTATGCCCAAGGGACGCATCAATCGCAGGCCGGGAGCATCGACCATTTTTTCACCCTCTGCCTGGGCTGCACAAGTTGCAGAAGCAATTGCAGAGCAACCTGCTGTGAACATGCAGGTGAAGGCCGATTATCAAGCGACCAACAACCACTGGAATGTGCACGTGTTTTCGGAATGGCTGCAAGGGGCAACGGGCAACTATAAGCTCGTTGTAATGCTCACCGAGTCCGGCATTGTGGCGCCTCAATTGTTTTATGGAAATAATCCGGAGTATATCGAGGAGTATGACCACGAACACATGCTTCGCACCACGGGAACAGGAGCTACCGGTTTGACGGTGTTCTCAAATCCAACTGCCGGTGCGGCTGACCTAGAGAGTTATACTTTTGACTGGAACAGCGCCTGGATTGCCGACAGTTGCGAGGTTATTGCTTTTTTAACTGATGGTGATAACGGCCGTGTAATGAACGTTGCGAAAACAAAACTCGTTCAGTGAAATGAAGAGAATGTTGTGGTTGTTGCTTTTGTTGACTCCCTTTCTTCTTCGTGCACAGCGTGAAGAGGGTGCTTCCAAGCGAAACTTTAAAGGTGGCGTAGTGGTGGGAGGAGTTACATCGCAAATCAGTGGCGATGGTTTAGGCGGATGGGATAAATTCGGAATGACAGCAGGTGCTTGGGTGAATGTTCCTTTTTCGGAAAGAGCTTCTGCCACTATGAGCATGAAGTACATCAACAAAGGAAGCCGCACGAAACTGGATACGCTTAACTTCAATACGTTCGCTTACCATCTTAATTACATCGAGGTGCCTATCTGGTTTTCCTACGCGCCATCGAAAAAGGAGCCTGATCGGTTGGTGATCAATTTCGGACCTTACGCCAGCTATCTCCTAAACCAAAAGATTGTCTCGAATGGATTTGACTACGAGGTGAATCCTCCGTTTGAAAGCCTGGACATCGGATTGGAACTCGGCGTTTCATTTTGGATAACACCTAAGTTCAGTGTGAACTTAATGTCATCTTCATCCGTAATACCCACACGCCCAAATCCTGCTCAAGTCAATCCGCTGAGCTATTACGAAAAGGGGAACTACAATCAAACGTTGCAGTTGCTTTTAGCCAAGGGGTTTTAGGCGGTAGCCGAGCGAAGCCGAGGCTTATTCTTTTTTGAAATAGTCGAAGCGTGTTTGTTCAACGAGTTGTTTGAATGCAGCGAATTCGTTTTCCATACACGAATCAATCATCTCAATTCCTTTCTCTACCGGCTTCTTGCAATTGTTTACTGCATTGGCAGCGTTCCCTCCATTCTCGAACTCGCTCATGGAATAAAACGCTGTGTAGAGTTGACTAATAAGCGTGTGTGAGTCGTCTTGAATTCCTTTCTGATCTTCTTTGCCGAAATAATACTCCTTGATTGGATTGATTTTCTTTTGTAGCGAATCGATGCGCTCGTTGATTCTTTTCTTGGTGCTATCGTCGGCATAGGTAAGTGCGTCTTTTACCAAGCCTATTGATTTCTCTATAGCACGTATCTGGGCGAATGCTTTTTCGGCTCTTTCTACAAGGTCAGCTGCGTCTTTCTGCAGCGATAGATAGGTTGTGTAATTATTGTCCATCCAAGTGATGCCCGGTTGCACGCCGACGGTAACAGTCGAGCTGTCTTTGGTCTCGTTCCATGAAAACACAACTTTGTAGGTTCCCGGTTTTGCCATGGGTCCGCCGCCTTCTTCTTCTGCGTCCTTTTTAGGTTCTTCCTTCGATGGAAAACGTATGCCTTTCGTGTCGAAATTCCAATACACTACGTTCAAACCCGTGTCGGGCTCATGCTTGAGCGTGCGAATGGTGTCGCCTAGTGCAGATAGAATATGGATCGTCACTTTTTCATCTTTTCCTTTCGTGTCTTTTTTCTTTTCATCCGAACCTTCGGACTTGACATCCTTGTCTTTCTTAGAATCTGCTTTTTTCTTTTCGTCTTTCTTATCGGTTACGGCCGTCTCCTTTTTCTCAGGCGTATACCAAAAACTCAATGCTGCGCGCGTGCTTTTATTCTCTCCGGCAAAGTAGGAGTCTGCCGGGAAACGCTCTCCTGCTGGTTGTTTCCATGCACTGATGAAAGCATCGGGCGATGACAACGCGAATAGGCTTTTGTCGAATTGAGCTGCTCCATCGTGCGCATATTTCCGAAGTGGTTCAATATTGTCGAGCACGTAGATGGCTCTTCCAAACGTGCCAATGATGAGGTCACTTTCGCGCGGATGAATCTTTAAATCTTGTGTTGCGACATTCGGATAATCGTAGGTCCAGTGCATCCATTGCGCGCCTGTATCGAACGAAACGTAGAGGCCGTGCTCAGTTCCCAAGAAAACGAGTTTGGACTCGCGCGTGTCTTGCACTACGCTCAAACAATGTCCGCCAACCTGCGCTGTGTTTACTTTATTTGACCAAGTTTTACCATAGTCTGCTGTGTAAAACAGATAGGGTTTTTCGTCTCCCTGACGATAGTTGTTGACGACAACCCAAGCTTCACCGGCCAATGCGCCCAGTGTAATTTGAGGCACCCACGCTGCTTTCGGAAAGTCTTTGATGGAGGGAGAAAGATTGGTCCAGGTTTTTCCTCCGTCGCGTGTGAGTTGCACATTGCCGTCGTCGGTGCCAACCCACAATTCACCCCGATTGAAAGGGCTTGCGGTAATGCAGAGTATGGTGCAATGATTTTCGGCATTCGTTACATCTGGAGTAATGCCGCCGGAAATGTTTTGATCTTTCAGTTTGATTGAATCGTTTGTCGAAAGATCCGGAGAAATGATTTCCCAACTCAGGCCATGGTCTTTCGAGTAGTGCACGAATTGAGATCCGAAATAAAGACCTTCACCATTGAAGGGGTCTTTACCAATGGCTGCATTCCAGTTGAATCGAAGTTTTTTTCCATCGGGATGAACAGGCTTTATGTTCACGGAATTGCCGGTTTGCGTGTCGATGTAATTTACTTCTCCTCCTTGCGACATGGCATACGCATAACGAGCATTATCGGGCTTGGGAAGCACATCGAAGCCATCGCCAAATAACAATTCCTGCCAATCGGCTGATCGGATTCCTCCTCCATGAAACACATAGCCGGGTCCTTTCCAGGAGCCGTTGTCCTGCATGCCGCCGTAAACGTTATAGGGTGTTTCCATGTCGACATCAACGTGGTAGAATTGCCCAAGTGGTAGGTTATTGATGAATGTCCAGTTCTTACCTCCGTCGCGGCTTATGTTCATTCCGCCGTCGTTGCCTTCAATCATGAATCGCGCGTCCTTCGGGCTCCACCAAAACGCATGATGGTCGGGGTGCACGCCATAGTAAGGCAAAAGCGTAGTCCAGTTTTTACCACCATCGATGCTTTCACTCACAGTGCTGTGCAAATAGATAAGGTGGTTTTCATTGGTGGGGTCTACATACAACTCATGATAATAAAATGGACGATCGCCTACGCCCTTCTCTGTTACCAACTGCCAGTTCAAGCCGCCGTCATTGGAACGGTAAAGTCCTGTTTTAGCGCACTCAATCAACGCATAAACAACTTTGCTGTTGCTTGGTGCAAACGCTAATCCGATGCGGCCTAGTTCGCCTTCAGGCAATCCGTTTTTGTCCGTGAGTTTGGTCCAGGTTGCACCACCGTCAACGGTAAGGTGTAATCCGCTGCCTTTGCCGCCTGACGTGAAGTGATAGGGTTTGCGTTGATACTGGTACATACCGGCCAACAGGCGATTAGAATTGTTGGGGTCCATAACCAGGTCGGCGCAGCCTACTGTGTCGTTCACGAAAAGAATGTTCTGCCACGTCTTACCTCCATCGCTCGTCTTATACACTCCGCGTTCTTTGGAGGGTTGCCATGCATTGCCATGTGCACCCGCATAAACCACTTGCGAATTGCGAGGGTCGACAATTACACGATGAATGGTCCGCGTGTTTTCAAGTCCCACGCGCTGCCAGTGCTTTCCGGCGTCTAAACTTTTATAGATACCTGCTCCGTTGGTTTGTGAGTTGCGCGGATTTCCTTCGCCCGTGCCCACCCACAAAACATCGTGATTAGAAGGGTCAATTTCAACCGATCCTATTCCGAGAACTTCTTGCTCATCGAAGATGGGTGTCCAGGTCATACCACCACTTTCACTCTTCCAAAGTCCGCCGCTTGCTGTGCCCACATAGATGATGTTGTCGTTCAATGGGTCGACATCAATGGACGTCACCCGCCCACTCATCACTGCGGGTCCGATGCTCCGCATGTTCATGTTCTTGAAACCTTCAGGTACTTTTGGTAAACTCGAAGCGAGCTGTGCCATAGCTAGGTTGCTGGCGCATACAGTGAGGAGAAGGATTAGAGGTACAGTTAAATAGCGCATATTTTTTACAATGGGTTCAAATGTAATTGCTGTGCTGCTGCAGTTCATAGTGGTTCATTGCGCTTTTTCGATTTTCTTTGTTGGCAAAATGTCCCAGCAAAGACTTACAACCGACCTGAGTCAGTTCAATAATGCATGGTATCAACCGGGTAGTAGGTTGCGACGTGCATTGTGGTATGTGGTTCATGAAATTTTCATTTGCACGGGACATCCGTTTGGCAACATCCGCGTCATGTTGCTCCGGTTGTTTGGTGCGGAAATAGGGAAGGGTGTAGTTGTTAAACCGCGCGTGCGTGTTAAGTATCCGTGGAAGTTGAAAGTGGGTGCCAATTCATGGATTGGTGAAGATGTGTGGATTGATAATTTGGGTTTGGTAACCATAGGAGCGAATTGTTGTTTGTCGCAGGGCGCTATGTTGCTTTGCGGTAATCACGATTATAAGCGCACAACTTTCGATCTTATGGTGGGTGATATTACCTTGGAAGAGGGTGTTTGGATTGGAGCGAAAGCGGTTGTTTGTCATGGTGTAGTATGCCAAAGCCACAGTGTCTTATCTGTGGGCAGTATGGCAAGCACAACACTTGAGGCATATGCTATCTATCGAGGCAATCCGGCCGTAAAGGTCAAAGAGAGGGAGATTGGCGAATGAAAGTCTCCATCATCACCATAACATACAACAGTGCCGAAACGATTGAAGACACCATTCGTTCGGTCCTCTCGCAGGACTATACAGATGTAGAGTACATCATAGTGGATGGTGCCTCGAAAGACAGTACCCTCGAGATCATTGACCGCTATAAATCTTCCATATCAAAATTTGTTTCAGAGCGTGACAAGGGAATCTACGACGCAATGAATAAAGGTGTTGCAATGGCAACAGGTGATGTCATCGGTATTTTGAACAGCGACGATTTTTATGCTGATACTCATGTCATCAGCGACATTGTGAAAACAATACAGCAATCAAACAGTGACGCGTGTTACGCCGATTTAGTGTATGTTGATAGAATAGCGACCAACAAAGTGATACGGTCTTGGAAGTCGGGCGAATATCGTCACGGCGATTTCCTTCGCGGTTGGATGCCTCCGCACCCCACCTTTTTTGTGAAGCGCTCAGTATACGAAGCGCATGGAAATTACTCTCTTCAATTGCGGTCTGCAGCAGATTACGAACTCATGTTGCGCTTCATTCATAAGCACGGCATTGGATTGTGCTATTTGCCTCGTGTAATAACGAAAATGCGCGCAGGTGGCCAAAGCAATGTTACCTTGAAAAA
>CAMAYP010000090.1 GCA_945862415.1 Chryseobacterium gleum
ATTCTTTAAAATTCAGAAAAGCATCGTAATGCATGCTCGTGGCGTCGAAGATGAGTAAAATTACCGAAGCACTGCGAGCCTTCTCTATCGCTCGTCCGATGCCGATGCTCTCAATGGTGTCGCGTGTGTCGCGAATACCTGCAGTATCAATGAAATTGAAGCGCACACCGTCAATGGTGATGTGCTCCTCTATGGTGTCGCGCGTGGTGCCGGCAATGTCGGAAACGATTGCCCGCTCTTCGTTGAGCAAGGCATTGAGCAAGGTGCTTTTTCCGGCATTCGGCGCCCCTAATATGGCCACAGGAACACCCGACTTCAATACATTGCCGAGCTTGAATGATGCTTTCAATCGATCCACAACACCGAGGATTTCTTCTAGCAGACTCCGAAATTGCTCCCGATTGGCGAACTCTACATCCTCCTCTGCAAAGTCAAGTTCGAGCTCCACCAATGCAGCGAAGTGAATCAGTCGGTCGCGCAGACCATTGATTTCCTTCGAAAACCCTCCGCGCATTTGATGCACGGCCTGCCTGTGCGCAGCAGCCGACTCAGATGCAATCAAATCACCAATGGCTTCGGCTTGCGAAAGATCCATCTTACCGTTCATGAATGCACGCATGGTGAATTCACCACCCCGCGCTAGGCGCGCACCGGCATCCGTCAGCAGACGCAAAATTTCGGACTGGATGAAAATCGAACCATGACAGGCAATCTCGACTGTGTCCTCGCCCGTGAACGAATTCGGTCCGCGGAAAACAGTCAAAAGCACGTCATCAATGCGTTGATCGCCTTCCATTATCCACCCGTGAATGGCCTTGCTCGATGCCGCTGTGCTGATGTCTTTGCTAAAGATCGCCTGCGCAATGCGCAAGGACTCAGGTCCGGACATGCGCACAAGGGCTATGGCACCGATTCCGGACGCCGTTGAAAGTGCACAAATAGTTTCTTCGTTGAGCATCAGGCGCGAAAATACTTCTATGATTACAGATTACGGATGACGGATGACGGATTAATCCGTCATCCGCAATCGGTTATCTGTAATCATCCAACTACTTTTGGCCAATGAAGCGAGCAATCTATCTGTGTATTGGAGGCAATTTGGGTGAGCGTGAAGCTAACCTTGAAGAAGCTATTGATTTCATCGGTTTTAATTTCGGCGACGTCGTGGGCGTTTCCTCCATTTATGAAAGTGAGCCTTGGGGAATGACCGATGTGCCAAACTTTCTCAATCAGGTCGTGCACATTCAAAGTGAACTTGCCGATAAGGAATTGCTCATGGAAATTGCGGACCTGGAGGAGTTTTTTGGTCGTGAGCGCGGTTCACAGGGCTATGTGTCGCGGGAGATGGATATCGATGTGCTGTTCATCGGTGAGGAAATCATCAGCACGGAAGCATTACAAGTTCCGCATCCGCGCATGAGCGAGCGTAGATTTGTATTGGAGCCGTTGGCCGAAATTGCGCCGGACGTAATTCATCCTGAATTGAAACAGTCAGTTGCGGCATTGTTGAAAGCCTGTTCGGATAAGGGAAAGGTGACGCGTTTGTGAATCCATACAAGTACATATCGATCGAAGGGAACATTGGGGCGGGGAAAACCAGCCTTTCTAAGTTATTGGCCGAAGATCTTGGCGCCAAGCTCGTTTTGGAGGAGTTTACGGAGAACACGTTTCTGCCGAAATTCTATGAAAACCCGGAACGCTATGCGTTTCCTGTTGAACTCAGTTTCCTATCGGAACGATTTTCCCAGTTGAAGCGTGAACTCAATACCGCTGATTTGTTTTCACCGAATATTATATCCGACTACTTCATTAGTAAGTGCCAGATATTTGCTAAGAACAATCTTAGCAAGGATGAGTATGACCTCTTCATGAAGATGTATGAAATTGTCGAAGCTACCTGTCCCAAGCCCGATTTGATGGTGTATCTCTACCTTGATGTCGAGGATTTATACGATAATATTCGCAAGCGCGGACGATCATACGAGCAAGGTATAACCAACGAATACCTGCTTAATATCCAGAATCAGTACTTGGAGTATATCCGTCAGCATGAGGATATGCGTGTGCTTATGATCTACACAAAGGGCCTCGACTTTGTTGCCAACCCGACGGACTATGAGATGCTGCGCGATTTGATTTTACAACCGCGAGATAGTGGGGTGTATCGAGTGCAGCCTTTGTTGGGGTGATTAGAGATTACAGATGACGGATTACAGATGACGGATTACAGATTACGGATTACAGATTACGGATTACAGATTACAGATTACGGATTGGAAAGGTAAGCACTTCAGTAACAGTCAATCCTTCATCTGTCATCCGTCATCCGTCATCTGTAATCCGTAATCCGTAATCCGTAATCTGTCATCCGTAATCTTTCTTCCCTATTTTCGCACCCAAATTCAAAATATCCATATGGGCGTTCTAGTTGGCAAAAACTCAAAGGTCATCGTGCAAGGCTTCACAGGTAGTGAAGGTACTTTCCACGCAACACAAATGATTGAATTCGGAACCAACGTCGTTGGTGGCGTTACTCCCGGCAAAGGGGGCACTACGCACCTCGATCGCCCGGTGTTCAATACCGTTGCCGATGCGGTGAAGTCAACAGGCGCAGATGTTTCCATCATCTTCGTGCCACCGGCATTCGCTGCCGATGCGATTATGGAGTCTGCCGATGCCGGTATTAAAGTCATCGTGACAATCACAGAAGGAATTCCCGTTGCCGATATGGTGAAAGCCAAGGAATACAGCAAGAGCCACGGTTGTACGCTCGTAGGCCCGAACTGTCCGGGTGTTATTACTGCAGGTGAGGCGAAGGTGGGCATCATGCCGGGCTTCGTTTTCAAGGCGGGTAAAGTAGGTATCGTTTCAAAATCAGGTACACTCACTTACGAAGCTGCCGACCAATTGGCCAAAGCCGGTTTGGGTGTTACAACCGCTATCGGAATTGGTGGCGATCCGATCATCGGAACGACCACGCTTGAGGCTATTCAATTGCTGATGAACGATCCTGCAACTGAAGGTATCGTTATGATTGGTGAAATTGGCGGTGAGCTCGAGCCGAAGGCTGCTATGTGGATCAAGGAAAATGGAAATAAGAAGCCTGTAGTTGGTTTTATCGCGGGTGAAACAGCGCCGAAAGGCCGTACCATGGGTCACGCCGGTGCTATCGTAAGCGGTGAGAACGAAAGTGCTGCTGCCAAGAAGCGCATCATGCGCGAGTGTGGCATTCACGTGGTAGATAGCCCTGCGCACATCGGTGAAAAGATGAAGGAAGTGCTCGGTTAAAACCGACATTTATCATTTTTAATTCGATTGTAACAACGCGACTTCCATTCCGTCTTAGGTTTGCCCCAAAATCAAACCCATGAACTTTTTAAAGTCGATGCTGGCATCTATGCTAGGAACCTTCCTGGCTATAGGCCTCATGATTCTTGCAGTTGTCCTTTTAATTGTTGTTGCTGTTGCCACCGGAGCAGATGGTGAAGAAAGCCATGTGCACGACAACTCGATTTTACACATTGTAATCGATCAGCCAACTACTGAGCGCGCTTCCGAAAACGATTTCAACATCGATGCATTCTCCATGGAAAGTGGCACCAAAATCGGCCTCGATCGTTTCATTGCAGATCTTGAGAAGGCGCGCACGGATGAAAAGGTAAAGGGCATTTTCCTCGAACCCATCAACGTTCAGGCGGCGCCGAGCACTCTGCTCGATATGCGCAGAGCCATCGAGAATTTCCGCAGCAGCGGCAAGTTTGTAGTAGCCTATGCCGAAAATTTCGGTCAAGCCGAATATTATATTGCGAGTGCCGCCGATGAGGTGTACATGTATCCGGAAGGCACCTTCGACTGGCGTGGTATGAACGCCGAAATCATGTATTACAAGAAGTTGTTCGATAAGCTTGGCGTTGAGGCGCAAGTCATTCGCGGACCCAACAACAAATTCAAAAGCGCTGTTGAGCCTTATATGTACGACCACATGTCGGACGAGAACCGCGCCCAGATGAAGACCTTCATCGACGACATCTGGCGCATCATGCTCGATGATATTTCGGCTTCGCGTAACGTAACCGTAGAGCAGTTGAACCAGTTTGCGGATTCGCTCACGTTTGCCAGCAACGATGCCGTTCAAACTTCCGGCTTGGTAAACGGACTGCGCTATCGCGATGAGGTGATGGCTACGTTGAAGTCGAAGGTAGGCGTGGCAGTAGATGCTGAGGACGATGAGCTGAACATGGTGAAGTTGGCGGAATACCACAAAGGCAGCGACGACGAATCGAGCTATGGCAAGGAGAAGGTTGCGGTTGTATATGCGGTAGGTGCAATCGAGAGCGGTGAAGGCGACGACGAGACCATCGGCAGTGAGCGCATTGCAAAAGCCTTGAAGCAGGCCCGTGAAGATGAGAAGGTGAAGGCCATCGTATTGCGCGTGAATTCACCCGGAGGAAGCGCATTAGCTTCTGATGTTATTTGGCGCGAAACTGAGCTCATCAAGCAAAGCGGCAAGCCGTTCTATGTGTCGATGGGCGACTATGCTGCCTCAGGTGGATACTACATTGCCTGCAGTGCCGACAAGATTTATGCGAACGCCAATACGATCACCGGTTCTATCGGTGTGTTTGGTGTGATCCCGAACATGCAGAAGTTTCTGGATGAGAAGTTGGGCATAACCTTCGATCGCTATGAAACCAATCCGCATGCAGATCTGGTTTCTGCAGTTAAACCGTTGGATGCAGCCGAAATGAAAGCCATGCAAACCATGATTGGCGAGATATACAACGACTTTACCTCGAAGGTTGCCAAGGGACGTAAGATGACTCAGGTGCAGGTCGACAGCATTGGCCAAGGCCGTGTGTGGAGTGGGGAAGATGCGAAGCAGATTGGCCTCGTTGACGAACTCGGTGATTTGGATGATTGTGTGAAGGCAGCAGCGCAAGCTGCCGGCATAAGCGATTATGCAGTGCGAGAGCTTCCTTCCTTGATTGACCCGTTCCAGAAGTTTATGGAGAAGTTGTCAGGAACCAAGGAAGCCGCATTAGCCAAGGAAGTCCTCGGCGAGCAATACCGTGTCTACAAGCATGTGAAAGAAGCTACGAGCTGGCAGGGAGTTCAGGCGAGGTTGCCGTTCATACTGAGTACTGGATACTGAGTACTGAGTACTGGGTACTGAGTACTGGGTACTGAGTACTGGGTACTGGGTACTGAGAACTGAATACTAAATTCCCCAATCACCACTCTCCACTCTCCACTCTCCAGTCCCCAGTCCCCAGTCCCTAGTCCCTAGTCCCCAGTCCCCAGTCCCCAGTCCCCAGTCCCTAGTCCCTAGTCCCTAGTCCCCAGTCCCCAGTCCCCAGTCCCCACTCCCCACTCCCCAGTCCCCATGCCCCGCAAACTCACCACCTCCGAACTCAACCGCCTCAGCGCCGAGGAATTTCGTGCGCGCGAAAAGTTTCCCGTGATTATTATACTCGACAACGTGCGCAGTGGGTTGAACGTGGGCAGTATTTTCCGCAGCGCCGACGCGTTCAACATTGAGAAGATTGTATGTTGCGGTATAACACCCACACCGCCGAATAGGGAAGTATTGAAGAGCGCGTTGGGGTCGACGGAAACAGTGGAGTGGGAGCATGCTGAAAGCACTTTGGCGTATGTGGAAAGGTTGAAAGCCGAAGGAGTGCAGGTCTTTGCAATTGAACAAACTGAGAACAGTGTTTTCCTTCAGGATTTTGAGCGCAAACCCGAGTTAACCTATGCTTTTGTTTTGGGAAATGAAGTCAGCGGTGTCGATCAATCGGTTATCGACTCTTGCCACGGCGCTTTAGAGATTCAGCAGCACGGCACGAAGCACTCGCTGAACGTGGCGGTATGTGCGGGGGTGGTGATGCATTCGCTCGGAGTCTAAGCCTGATTTCACCCGTTATGGGTTAGGCTAAATTTATTTTGGCAAAAATTCACGGTTATGGTAGGGGATTCAAGGAATCCTGCTACTTTCGTTAAGTGCTTAACTAGCGCAACCTAAACAAATAACTTCTGGAGCAATTATGTTGTTTCAGGTAATTGACCATCCATTACGTGAAGCCGTTTTTCGCAGTGCCACACCTTTACCTTGTCCGAATGGGCTGCGCGTTTGCTTTGCTTTTATTTTGTTGTGTTGCGGTTGCGCAGACGTACACAATGGGCATAGCGCCAGCAACTAACAATGCGACAATCAATACATGTGCGGGAACTTTTTTGGATTCGGGAGGTGCAGGCGCTGGTGCTGGAGCTCAATACGGAAATAACCAAAACTTCACGAATACTTTTTGTTCTTCAACACCCGGGCAATGCTTGCAGGTTGTATTCACAGTTTTCAATACCGAGGCTGGTTTTGATTTTTTGAGGATTTACGACGGCAATTCAGCCGTGGCACCTCAGGTTGCGAACTTGAATGGTAACCTGAATGCGTCATTGCCAACGATAATTTCTTCAACCGGTTGTCTAACTTTTGTTTTTACATCCGATGGCTCAACTACTGCCGCAGGCTGGTCAGCAACTATTTCGTGTGTTCCTTGTCCTGCAATTCCTGCCAACAACCTGGTTTGTAATGCCACGCCTGTTACTTGTGGTTTAGCGGTAAATGGAACAACGCAAGCAGCCACCAATGCTGGCACAGGAGAGTTAGGCAACTGCGGTGTTGCACAAGTCCTGCCGGGTGTATGGTATGCTATTCCAGGTAACGGTCAAGTTATGACAGCTTCCTTGTGTGCAAATACGTGGGATAGTAGGATAGAGGTTTTTTCGGCTACCAATTGTAACACGTTGACTTGTGTTGGAGGAAACAATAATGGTGGGCCTTCTTGCGCCGGAAATCCGGCGTCTTTTTCTTGGACATCCGTTGTTGGTCTTACTTACTACATTTTGGTATCCGGCAGTGTTGCGCCTTCAACCTTTTCGTTGGTTGTCAATTGTGTCGCTGCTCCTGTCGCACCTCCAAACGACTTAGTTTGCAACTCGACCCCTATAACATGCGGACAAACCATTGCTGGAACTACAATTGCGGCAACCTCAACCGGGGCTAATGAACTCATTCTTTGTACAACGGCGAATACACAACCAGCTGTGTGGTACTCCATTGTTGGGAATGGACAGCAAATGACTGCTTCACTGTGCGGAACTGCATGGGATAGTCGCATACGAGTGTTCTCGGGTGCAGATTGCAATACACTGACCTGCGTTGGCGGCAATGACGATAATGGCCCTGCTTGCACGACAAATTCGGCTTCTACTTCGTGGCCTTCTATCGTCGGTACAACATATTACATTGCAGTTTCAGGCTTTTCCGCGAGTTCTGCATTTTCATTGGCTTTGACATGCGCAGTTGCACCTGTGGCACCCTCAAACGACCTTGTTTGTAATGCAACACCAATAGCGTGCGGGCAAACATTGGCGGGTACAACGGTTGCAGCGACGTTGGCTGGCACCGGCGAGATTGCAAATGCATGCGGTGGAACAGCTACTCAGCCGGGTGTATGGTACTCTGTGGCGGGCAATGGACAGATAATGACTGCGTCTTTGTGTGGAACAGCAGCATGGGATAGCAGAGTCCAAGTTTTTTCTGGAGCAAATTGCAACACGATAACGTGTGTTGGTGGAAATGATGATGATTTTGTGGCTTGTGGAAGTTTTGGACCTGCTTCGTTTTTCTGGACTTCTGTAGTAGGAGTAAACTATTACATTTTTGTCTCCGGATTTGCATCATCATCTGCCTTCAGCTTGGCCCTGACGTGTGTTGCTCCTCCACCTCCTCCTGCCAACGATCTTATTTGTAATGCAGCGCCTATAATCTGCGGTCAAACGCTCAACGGAACTACCGTTGACGCCACTCCCACCGGTACCGGAGAAGGTCTCGCTTGCGGTGGTTTTACACAATCGCAACCGGGTGTTTGGTACTCGATTGTAGGCACCGGAAATAACATCAATGTTGCGCTTTGCGGAACTGCTTGGGATAGTCGTGTGCAAGTGTTTTCAGGTGCGAATTGCAGTACTGTTGCATGTGTGGGAGGTAATGATAACAACGGTCCTCTTTGTGCCGGTAATGCGGCTTCATTCTCCTGGTTAGCGGCCAACGGGCAAACCTATTATATTTTGATTTCTGGCGCTACGAATACTTCGGCATTTACGGTAACTGCGGCTTGTCAAACTCCGTGCACGGTGACTTGCAGTGGAGGCCCTCCGCCGACCAATGATGCGTGTAGCGGTGCGCAGAATTTAGGAGCGGTTCCTACACCTGCGGCTTGTCCCAATGGAGTGGGTACTCCGGTCAACTTCAACTTGACAAACGTATGTGCCACTGCAGAACCCAATTACACTTCTTTGTTGGGATGTCAACCTGCGGGAAACCAAGCGGCACCCGCTGCCGACGTGTGGTATCGATTTACGCTAGTTGCACCGATTTTAAATATCAACGTCAACGGTTTGGGTACACCCAACGTGGCCCTATACGAAGGCACTAACTGTGCGAATTTGGTTCCTCGTGGCTGTGCAATTGGATCAGGTGGATTTTTGAATACTCAAATTCAGGGTTTGGCTGCAGGCACCTATTACTTACAGGTGAGTGGCGGTGATGTGCTCGATCAATGTACTTTCACACTTACCCTGCAAAATAACTACGATTGTACGGGATGCGTGCTTGCAGCAAATTTGGATGCAACTCCTCCACCAATAAACGGGCAATATCAGGCTGGAACATTGGTTACGTTTTGTTATACTATTACAAGCTACCAGCAAACTTCAACGAACTGGTTGCATGGAGTTGTTCCAACGTTTGGTCCCGGATGGGATATGACTACTTTTGTACCGCTACCAACTACTACAGTCGGAGGAGCAGCTGCTGGGCGTTGTGATGGTTTAGCGATTGGTGAGACATCTGCAGGTGTTTGGTCGTGGTATAATACGAATATTACAAGCAGTGAAACAGGACTCACCACAGGTCCCGGTTTTTATTTCGACCGAGGTTTTGGAGCCGGACAGGCCACTGGTGATGGAAACCCAGGTAATAATTATGGTGATGAGAATCCCGGGGGCTGTATTTGGACATTCTGCTGGCAAATACGAACTAAACAACTCGCCGCTTGCACCCAAGACCAAGGGTTGAATGTTGGCATCAATACCACTGGCGATGGTGAGTCCGGATCATGGACTTCCTTGGCTTGTAACCTCGATCCAACGGTAACTTTCTTCTCTCAATCAAATTGCTGCCCAACGCCAACTGTAACCATCACTAATCAGACATGTGCAGGTCAGAACAATGGCACTGCGACAGGGCTAGGTTTGGGAACAGGACCATGGTCCTACGTTTGGCGCAACTCGGCCGGTGCAACACTGCAAACAAATCCGAATGTGTCAGGTACTTCATTGATTAGCAATTTGGCACCGGGCGATTATATACTTCAAGTTACTGATGCAACGGCCTGTGTAAGCAATGTGGCCTTCACTATTCTACCTGCACCAACCTTGACGGCGTCCATTGCAGCGCCTGCAACTGCCCTTTGCAGTGGGTCTGCAGGCACCGTCAATTTCACGGGAACTCCGGGAGCAATTGTTTCCTACAGCATCAACGGTGGCGCTGCGCAAACCATTACCTTGTCCGCTGCCGGCACAGCAAGTGTTACAACAGCAGCTTTGATTTCCGCAACAACCTATGCACTTATAAATGTATCAACCGGTGGCGCGCCTCCTTGTGTAGTGAATGTTTCCGGAAACGTTGCCTTTACTATACAACCGAATCCAACTGCGAACTTGTCGGTCGTTAGCCCAATCTGTTCAGGTCAAACATCGGCTCTAACATTCACAGGCACAGCAGGTGCAACGGTAAACTACACGGCGGGAGGAACACCGCAAACTGTGGTGATTGGTGCAGGTGGAACAACGACTATCAATTCAGCAGCACTCACGGCAAATACAAC
>CAMAYP010000091.1 GCA_945862415.1 Chryseobacterium gleum
TGCACCGGATAATCATCATCAGCGCCTTGAACCAACAAATAAGCCGACTCGCCCAATGACACCGAAAGGGGATCTACGCTGGCAGTAATGCCGAGGGCGCTGCCCGAAATAGTCACGTCAAATGCACACGGGTCTGCAAGGTTTCCGCCTTGCGGTATGTGATTCGAACCTACAACAACGAGATAATCTGTGTCGGGCAACAAACCGGAACTCAACGTATAGCTGAACGATTGATCCGAGCCTGCGCAATCAGCCGCTATAGAAGCCAATGCACTGCATGGGTCCTCGCCGGGTTGAACGGGAAAAGCCGTCACGTAAATAAAATCATTGGTCTCATCGGTGGAATAATCACAGTCCACAAAATCGATGTCGATGCTTACGCTGCCCACATTGGCGATGGTGTTGGTATGAAATGAATACCAATTGGTGTATGCAAGGGCGTTGGAGGGAACCTCGTTGAATATGCAAGCATTGAAGTAAGAAGACTCCTGCAATGAATCCACCTGCTGCGGTTCGTCGGCACAAATGAAATTGCCCAATGCATCGGCACAACCTTGTGCGATTGCATTGTTGCTGAATATTCCAACAGCAACCATAACAACAACCGATACCAACTGCTTTCTCATTTGAAAATCTATCCGGGGAATATCTGCAAGGTACGTTTTCATGGCCACGCAAACTGTTCTGATAAAAAAGGAATAACGTTTTTTATACACAACGTTTTCCAATACCGAATGTTTCCCGCTCACTCAAATTCTATCAACACCGCATTCTTTTCGACCGCCACTCCTTTTACAGCATGTACCTTTTTTACCACCGCCGGAGCAACACACTTGATTACGTTTTCCATCTTCATGGCCTCCAAAATAACAAGGGGAGTGTCCTTATCGACGGTATCGCCCGCTTGCACGAGTATATTGAGCACCATGCCTGGCATAGGCGCTTTTATTTCCCGCAGTTTCTTTTGGCCAACAGACTCCATGCCCAGGTTTTTCAGCAACTCGTCATAACGGTCCTTCAATTGAACCTGGTAGATCCTGTTGTTCACCTTCACTGTAAATTCCTTTGAAGTTGTATTGGCCGATACCACCTCCACATTCATCGAGCGCCCATCCAACAACCAATGAGAACGCATCTCCGTCAAATTCGATTTACTAAGTTCGATGGCGCGTCCGTCAATCGTAGCAGAATTTCCTTCCAAACGAATCTGAAGCTCTTTTTTTGCATTTACAGTGGCTTTGTACATGGTGCAAATTTATTACACGAAGCTAGGTACTTTCGCATTATGGCCGGCATCTACCTCCACATACCTTTTTGCAGGCAAGCATGTCATTATTGCGACTTCCATTTTTCGACACAAGTGAAAAGCATGGGCGACCTGTTGCAAGCCATGCGCAGCGAATTGCAAGCGCGCCGCGCCTATCTCGAAAACGAACCCATCGAAACCATTTACTTCGGCGGAGGAACACCATCTCTTCTTCCCACCGATGATTTGCAGCGCGTGCTCGATGACATCTACAAGTACTTTCCCGTGATCGAAAAGGCCGAGATTACCCTAGAAGCCAACCCCGACGATCTTACGTATCACAAGATTATTGAACTCGCACGTACACCTGTAAACCGCCTGAGCATTGGGATACAAAGCTTTCGCAACCAGGATTTACAGTGGATGAACCGCGCGCATACAGCAGCGCAGGCCGACTTCTCTGTGAAATGTGCTCAAGATCGCGGCTTCGAAAACATCACCATCGATCTTATTTATAGTATCCCCGGCCTGTCAGAACGCGACTGGCTCGACAACATTCGCAAAGCAGTCGACCTGCAGGTGCAACACATCAGCGCGTACAGCCTTACGATTGAACCCAAAACCGCATTCGGACATCAATTGGAAAAGCAAGAGCTCCACCCGGTCGACGATCAAACAAGCGGCAATCACTTCATGACGCTGGTGCACGAGCTCATGCGTTGCGGATTCGAGCAATACGAGGTGTCGAATTTTTGCCTGCCCGGCATGGAGTCGAAGCACAACAGCGCATATTGGCTCGGTAAGAAATACCTGGGCATCGGACCATCAGCACATTCATTCAATGGAACAAGCCGTCAATGGAATGTGGCCAACAACCCGCGCTATGCAAAAGGCTGGATGACGGGCAGTCCTGAATTTGAAATCGAAACCCTCGACAATCGCACACGACTCAACGAATACCTCATGACCAGCTTGAGAACTTCGTGGGGCATTGATCTCGATTACATACACACCACCTTTGGCGTTGATTTGTGGAAAATAGAAATCGACTACCTCCAACAACTGCTGCAAGATGGCTTGATGACGAAAGAAAACGCAACGCTGAAACTTACAACCAAGGGGTTATTGCAAGCCGACCGCATTGCCTCCGAATTGTTTATTCTTGAATCATGATTACGCACATTCAACATCAAGGCAACACGTTTACCATCGACCTATCGAAGCCCATCGACCTATCCATTGCGATGCACGCAGAAGGACCACGGGCCTGGTATTCAGGCAAAATACGAATAGCGCCGGTCATCAATCAATACTTCACGGGCAGTATAGCGCTTGGCGGAAAAGTCAACTTCAACGATGTGTTCTTCAACCCGCATGCTCATGGAACGCACACCGAAACCGTAGGTCATATTACACGCGAATTGGTTTCCATAGAACGCGCATTGAGCCGCTATTGGTGGCTTGCACACGTCATTACCATAAAACCCGCAATAAGCAATACGACAAACGAGATAGAGCAGAAAGGTGACAGCATCATAACGCTTCAGCAGGTGCAGCAGGCACTCGGCAACTCCACGCCAGAGGCGGTTATCATTCGCACGCTGCCCAATACGACTGATAAAAAATCGCTTATATACTCCAACACCAACTTCACCTACATGCACCCCGATGCAGCGCAATGGCTCGCCGCGCAAGGCGTGCAGCATTTGTTGGTTGACATGCCATCCATCGATCGCGAAGAAGATCAGGGGAAATTACTGGCGCACCATGCATTCTGGAAGTACCCTTCTGAGCCTCGCATGCAGGCAACGATTACTGAAATGGTCTGCGTTGACGATGCTATTGACGACGGCTTGTATATGCTCAATCTACAGGTGGCTTCGTTTCGCAATGATGCTGCGCCATCGAGGCCGGTGTTGTATGCATTCGTGAAGTGAGCAGGCACAAAGGATTTTTCACGCAGAGAACGCAAAGGGGGGTTCACGCAAAGGGCGCAAAGAAGAATACACGCATAGGATGCGAAAAGAAAACCTCTTTGCGTAAGCTCTCTTTGCGATCTCTGCGTGAAAATCATCCGGGTGAATATCTAATCATCACAAAACCTCTGCTACAGTGAACACCGAACCCCCAACAAAAACAAGATCGTCATCATTCGCAGCAGTACTAGCACTTTCATAAGCCTGCTTAACGGATGAATAAGACTGGCCTCTCAACTGAAATTCCGCCGCTTGCTCCTTGAGCATCTCCGCGTCAAGTCCTCTCGGGATATCGGCCTTGCAGAAATAATAGGTGGCGTTTTGTGGAAGCAGTTTCAATACCCGCGTAACATCTTTATCCCCCACCAAACCCAACACGAAATGCAATTGCTTGTGCGGTGTTCGCTGAAGTTGTTCAAGCACGGTGCGAATACCATCTTCGTTGTGTGCCACGTCGGCGATGGTGAGCGGCGAATCATGCAGCTTTTGCCAGCGACCCAGTAATCCCGTGAGTTCAACTACTTGCTGAAAGCCTTGCGCGATGTGCTCATTACTCAATCGCCATCCCAGCGCTGCCAGTGTGCGCAGTGCCATGAATGCCGTTGCTCTGTTTTCAATTTGATAATGACCTTGCAATTCACCGCTGGGAATGAGTGTGCTTGAAATCAGCGCGGCATCTATCATAGGCGCGTGCTGTTGCAACGCAGTTTGAATCATCACTTCGCGTGCTTCTTGGCGCATAGCACCAATCACTACCGGTTTCTTTGATTTGATAATACCCGCCTTCTCTCCCGCAATTTTCTCGATGGTATCGCCCAGCAAATTCATATGATCATACCCGATGTTGGTGATGACCGATACCTCAGGCACAATCACGTTCGTGCTGTCGAGACGCCCCCCTAAACCTGTTTCAATGACTGCGATATCGATACCGGCGCGCTTGAAATACCAAAAGCACATGGCGACAGTGATCTCAAAAAAAGAAGGTTGAATGGATTCCCATTTCGAATGAAACTCCTCTACAAAAGCTACGACCTCTTCCTCTGGCATAATCACTCCATCGATGCGAATGCGTTCGCGAAAATCCTTGAAGTGTGGCGATGTGTAAAGTCCGGTTTTGTAGCCCGCTAATTGCAACGCAGCAGCAATCATATGCGAGGTACTGCCCTTGCCATTGGTGCCTGCGATGTGAACGGTTTTGAGTCCAACATGCGGATTTCCCACCAGCTCGAGCAAAGCCCACGTGTTGTCCAACCCAGGCTTGTACGCCGCCGGCCCCACACGATGAAACATGGGGAGTTGGGAATAAAGGTATTCGAGGGTTTGAGAGTAGTTCACACCGCAAGGATAGCAAAGAACAGGGCTCGTAAGAACGCGTTAACATGCGTGATTCTGCCTTTGCGCTCTTTGCGTAGATACCCTTTGCGAACTTTGCGTGATTTTCTCTTTGCGCTCTCTGCGTGAATACCCCTTTGCGTTCTTTACGATAGCTCCCTTTAGATGAAACTCTAGCAAAAGCCGAGTACTAATGTAGCTTGAACGTAATCTTGATGCTCCCCTTCTGCTCATTGCCACTCGAGCTGCTGTTGAACTTCGCTTTGCGTGCAGCGTCTTCTGCCATTTTGAAAAGCGTACCATTGGAAGTATTGGATTTGGCTGCGTTGGCGATTGCCTTGGTTACGTTGCCATTTTTATCGACCCAAATATCTACGGTGACAGTTCCTTCATCGGGTGCGTTGCCCTGCACTTTGGGGTTATTTAGAATGGTCCTACCCGATAGCGACCAATTGGCACCTGAGCCCGATCCGTTTCCGGTGCCCACGCCGGTGCCATTGCCACCGCCGCTTCCACCACCGGCGCCTGCGCTACCTCCGCCGCCCAGCACTCCGCGCCCATCAATACTGCCATTCGGGTCGCCTTGCTGACCCGTGCCTGTTGTATTTCCACTCCCGCCCTTGATGTTGTTGAAGGCGTTGTTCAGGTTGTTCGAAACCTGCTGCTGCGTTTGTTGCTGCTGCTGTGGAGAATCCTTTCTTACTTGCGTATCCGACTTGCGATTCTCTGACTGCTTCTTATCGCTGATGGTTGGCGCCTCTTGCGACGAATCGTCTGTGATGGCGTTGGTTTCTTCCACCGCTTCGGGCGTGGGCTCTTGAACTACCGGCTCCGGCATAGGCACATAGCCTTCACCATCGACCATCGTTCCGATACCCGCTGCTTCGAGCGACATCAATCCTGTGTAGCCCAAACCGCCGTTACCACCTCCACCTCCGTTGCCGCATTTCAATAGAAATAGCAGCCCCACAATGGTGACGTGAAATAACAAGGTACCCGTTAGGGACCATCTGCGATCTGTTTCTGCAAGATTTGCCATGCGTTACTCTTCTTTCGGCTTGGTAGCAATAAACGGATTCCAACCGTTTTGCTTCAGTACAGCGAACAACTCAATTGTTTCACCGGTTGGTACGTCGCGGTCAATATTTAACACAACTTTCTTGTCGGCAGCGTTATTCAAAATTGCCTGAAGCTTCAACTCTACTTCGTCTTTCGCCACTTCTGTGTTGTTCACCAAATAGCGCAAATCGGAAGTGATGGTTACGGTTACGGTCGACTGTGTGGGTGTGCCTGTTGAGGTCTTGGGCAAATTCACCTGCTCTCCATTCACGGCCAGCGTACTGGCTATGATGAAGAAGATGAGAAGCATGAAGATGATGTCGGACAGTGCCGACATAGCAGGCTCCACATGTACTTTATTTCTTCTTCCGAAATTCATGGGTTAGTGCGTTGGTTGTTCGAGAATATCCATGAATTCCACAGCGTTCGCCTCCATTTTGTTCACCACCTTGTTGATGCGAGTCACCAACGTGTTGTAACCGATATAAGCAATCATGAACACGATAAGTCCGACAGCCGAGGAAATCATCTTCAAATACAAACCCTCTGAAACGGTTCCGATTTGCAGACTACCCGCCTCAGCGATATCGCGGAAGATAATGATTACACCGAACACAGTACCCAAGAAACCGAATACCGGAGCAATACCGGCGATGGTGGCAAGTATGGCTACGTTGTTATCCAACTTGGCGGTTTCCAGCTTACCCACATTTTCGATGGCCTTCTTGATGTCTTGAGTTGGCTTACCAATTCGGCTGATGCCCTTCTCTATCATACGGGCTACAGGCGTTTTCGAAGTGCTGCACAGGTTACGTGCGCTATCCAATTTACCCTGGCTTACATATTCCTTGATCTTCTCCATGAAGTTCGCCTCTTCCTTATCTGCGCGACCAACCGTAAGCGTGCGCTCAATGATAACATATACAGCAATGACGCTCATGACAAGCTGTGGCAAGTAAATGTACCAACCCTTCATAAGTTGATCCATTACACTGAAATTGCCAACGGGAGCGGTCACGGTTGGAGGAGTGATACTCAAGCCTTCTTGAATGGCTCCGGTAACTGTTTCTTGAAGAAAAAAGAGAATGTCCATGTGTGTTTGTTTTCGAAAAAGATAAAACCGCCAAATTCAAAGCGGGCAACGCGAAAGTTGCCACCGAATTGCGGAGACTTTATGGACGAAATGAAAACTTATTTAGTGAGGGGTGTTGATAGCCCTTTGAGGATTGGAGGGGTGCAGGATTATAGGGTGGCGTTTTACACACTCATTCTCCTTCTGTTTCCCTTTCTGTTTCTGAAATTTTTAGAATGAGAGCGAGAAACGGAATCAGAAAGAGAGGCCTTACCACACCCCTATAATCCTAAAAACACATAAAAAGCACAACCCGACAAATACCCCAGCAACGCCCACGGGGCAATGTTGCGCAAGTACCAGGTGAAACTGATTTTCTCGATGCCCATCACTGCCACGCCTGCGGCACTTCCAATAATGAGTATGCTACCGCCTGTGCCGGCGGTGTAGGCGAGAAAATGCCAGAAGGTGCCGTCTTGGACAAACAGATCAGCCCATGCGTCACCCACCACAGCCGGCGCTACTTCATACATCCCCATGGAAGCCGCCACCAACGGCACGTTGTCGATGATAGCCGACAGCAAACCAATCGCAATGTTAATGGTGTAAATGTTGCCCAGGGATTCTTTAAGCCAAGCAGATAGTTGAAGCAACTGCCCCGTTTCATTCAGCACTCCCACTGCGAGAAGAATCCCCAAGAAAAACAACACCGACGGCATATCGATTTTACGCAAGGCCTGCAGCGTGCTGAAACGCGAACGCTCCTCCATGATTTTTTTACTATGAATCAACTCAGTGACCATCCACAACAACCCAAGAGAAAACATCATGCCCATGAAAGGCGGCAAATGCGTAATGGTTTTGAATACAGGCACCATCAACAAACCGCCAATGCCTAGGAAAAACACCAACTTCTGGTCGCGCTTCCGCGCCATATGCTCAATGGGTTCTTTCACCTCTGGGCGGGTAACCTCTCCTTTCAATACAAACGACAGAACAAAGAGCGGCACAAGCAAACTGATAAAGCTTACCCAAAAGATATGCGTCATAATAGAGACCGCTGTAATTTGATGACCAATCCACAACATCGTGGTAGTGACGTCGCCTATGGGCGACCATGCGCCGCCGGCATTGGCTGCTATCACAATTATGCCGGCAAAAAACCAGCGGGTCTTCTGGTCTTCAATCAACTTTCGACTCAACGACACCATCACAATAGCTGTAGTCAAATTGTCGAGCGCCGCAGAGAGAAAGAATGAAATCAGACCAATCACCCACAACAGTGTCACTTTTTTCTTCGCGGTAATTCGGTCAGTAATCACCTTGAAACCCTGATGCGCATCTATCAACTCCACGATGGTCATAGCGCCCATCAAGAAAAGCAAGATGCCCGATATCTCCTGAACATGGTGCATAAGCCTTCCATCCAAAAACGCATAAACATCGCCTGCACCGCCTTGGGCCACGTGCTCGCTCAACGCATGAGCCGAGCCGCCGCTAATGAAATACAACGTCCAGCACAACGTGCCTGTGAGCAACGCTGTGGCGGCCTTATCAATTTTAATGGCGTGCTCCATGGCTATGCACACATAGCCCAGCACAAACACCACCAGGATGGCTATCTCCATTTAGACTAATTTTTTCAATGCTATCTCAAATCCGGCTTTCGTAAGACCGGTCTTCTCGCGGTGCACAGCGTGAATCTGTTGCAGCGCATGTCGGATGGTAACCGAAGTGTCTTCAAATATGCCGCGATCAGTCATGTCTACATCGCCATTGCTCATGAGATAAGCAAACACGCGCGCCATGCCGCAGTTGGCAATGAAATCCGGTATCACGCTGATGTGCGCATCTGCATACTCAGCAATTGGTCCGTAGAAAATTTGCGCATCGGCGAAGGGCACATTCGCCCCACAACTAACTACGCTCAATCCGGCGTTGATCATGCGTTTCATCTGATCGTCGGTCACCAAACGTGAAGCGGCGCAAGGCAAAAACACATCGGCCTTCACATCCCAAATCTTCGCATTCACTTCTTCAAACGACAACAATTCTTCTGTATTCAACTGCATGCCTTTGCGCTCCAAAAACAGTCTTGTCACCTCCTCGTATCCCAATCCTTCTTCACTGATGAGGCCGCCATTGCGGTCGATGATACCGACGATTTTCGCTCCGGCTTGTGCACAGTAGAATGCGGCAGAGGCAGCTACGTTGCCCCAGCCCTGCACAATGACGCGCTTGCCTTCAAGGCTTCCGCCCCACAACTCGTGGTAATGACGCACCGATGCGGCTACTCCATAACCGGTAATCATATCCGCTACGCGGTATTTCAAATCGATATCGGGTGTGTATTGAGCGTCTTCAAGTACCTTGATGACACCCTGACGCAAGTTGCCAATGCGCTTTACTTTCTGCCCTTCCGTTGGGCCAAAGTGCCCGTTAAATACGCCCTCTTGCGGATGCCAGATGCCGCAGTCCTCCGTAATGGCAATTACTTCGTGTATCTCATCCACATTCAAGTCGCCACCCGTACCATAGTAATGCTTCAACAACGGTGTAACAGCCGCAAACCAACGCTCGAGGACTTCCTGCTTGCGTGGGTCGCGCGGATCGAAGTTGATACCGCTCTTGGCACCGCCTATTTGCGGACCACTTACGGTAAACTTAATCTCCATCGTCTTGGCCAACGACTCTACCTCGCGCTTGTCGAGCCCGGCACGCATGCGTGTACCGCCGCCCGCTGCTCCGCCGCGCAAGGAGTTTATCACCACCCAACCTTCCGCTTCAGTAAACGGATCTTTCCATTCAAAAACAATTTCAGGACGCTTGTTTTCGTATTTGGCCAATAAGTCTTTCATACAGAGATTTTTCGGGACGAAGGTAGAAAGCGAAAGGCTATGATGCGCTATAAATAGCACCGCCCACACTATCTCGCTTTGCTCCGGTTACAGAGGCCAGTGCATTGCTCTCGCCCGCCATGCGCAAGGCTCCCAAAAAGGCGAAAATCATCGCCTCTTTGAAGTCAACTATTTTCTTCTCGGGCACCACCACGCGGTGTTGTGTGTGCGCCGCAATTCGTTCCATCAAAAAACCATTGTGTGCACCCCCGCCTGTTACCAGTATTTCTCCCTGTTCCCGTTTGTGCAATGCTTCAGCAATTTGAATGGCAATGTGCTCACTGATGGTGCGCA
>CAMAYP010000092.1 GCA_945862415.1 Chryseobacterium gleum
CGAGGTGCGAGGTGCGAGGTGCGAGGTGCGAGGTGCGAGGTGCGAGGTGCGAGGTGCGAGGTGCGAGGTGCGAGGTGCGAGGTGCGAGGTGCGAGGTGCGAGGTGCGAGGTGCGAGGTAATAGGGGCATAAGTTATATGAATATGGAATAAGGATTCATGAATTGCCATTGTTGTTTTGCACTAAAATTCTTTGGTCATGGAAAGAAATTTAGTTTGCACATTGCAAGACAAAGCGTTTAGGTTTGGTGTAGAAAGTTATCGTGTTTGCAGTGCCATTATTAAGGGGAAAAACGAGTGGATTCTAACTCGCCAATTGATACGATCTGCGACTGCTGTTGGAGCGCTAATAGCAGAGTCTCAGCATGCGCAAAGCAAACTGGATTTTATTAATAAAAGGTCAATTGCCCGAAAGGAGTGTAATGAGTCGGCTTATTGGATAGCTATGATGCTTCAATTAGATTTAATGGATTGTTCAAACGCTCAGCGTTTAAATGAGCAAGCCGATGAGTTGATGCGAATCCTAACATCGGGTATCAAAACGGCTAAAAGAAATCTTGAACAATCGAAAAACCTCAAATAGCCCCTCGCCCCTCGCCCCTCGCCCTTCGCACCTCGCACCTCATACCACCTCAAGCCTAAACCCCACCCCATGCACATTCACAATTGCAATGCGGGGGTCTTCGCTGAGGTGCTTGCGCAGCTTGGTGATGAAAACGTCCATGCTGCGGCCAACGAAATAACTGTCGTCGCCCCAAACCAGGTTGGCAATGATTTCGCGCTCGATGACCTGTCCTGCATGTGTGGCTAGGATTTTCAGCAAGTCTGCTTCTTTCTTGGTGAGCTTAATGCGCTTGCCTTCTATCGTGAGCTCGAAGTTTGACGCATTGAACTCATAGCTTCCGATGGTGTAGCTGTTTTTCTCTTTGATGTCTTCCTTGAATTTCGGATTGCGTTTCAGGATGGCCTTGATGCGCAGTATTAGTTCCTCGGCACTGAACGGTTTGGTGATGTAGTCGTCGGCGCCCAAGCGAAGCCCTTTGATTTTGTCTTCGGTCATCTCACGCGCCGTTAGGAAAATGAGGGGTACTTCGCTGTTGATTTTGCGTATGTCTTCTGCAAGCGAAAATCCGTCCTTCTTTGGCATCATGATGTCGAGCAAACAGAGGTCGTAGGCTTCTTTGTTGAATTGCATCAGACCCTCTTTGCCATCTTTACACAGATGCACCTTGAAGCCTTCTGCTTTCAAGATATCCTGCACCACGAAACCTAGGTTCGTGTCGTCTTCTACCAACAGGATCATGGCCGTGTGTGTTACGTTTTCCATGTTACAGTGTTTTGAATTCAATGCTGAATGTGCTGCCTCTGTTGGGTTCGCTCACCAAACTTATCTTCCCTTTGTGCGCTTCTACGATGGTCTTCACATAGAAAAGTCCGAGGCCGTAACCGCGCACCGAATGAAGGTTGCCGGTAGACACGCGATAGAATTTTTCGAAAATCATTTTTTGGTTTTCCTTATCGATACCAATACCGTTGTCGGTAAAATCGATGCGTAGCCACCCCGGTTTGGAGCTTGTGCGAATTTCGATGCGTGGCTCTTGCGCAGTGTACTTCACGGCATTGTCGATGAGGTTGTAGAGCACGTTGGTGATGTGCACGGGGTCGCCTTTGATGCGATACTGTGCAGCGTGGAACGCAGAGGTGATGCTTCCTTCTGCTTCTTCTACTTGCATGCGAAACGTGTCGACGGCTGTCTGAAGCAGTGCATGTACGTCGATTTCCTTGTGTTGCAAAGCAACTTTTTTAGGACTCAACGAGGCAATTTGCAGCACGCGTTCTACTTGGCTTTTTAGCCGTGAGTTTTCGTTTTGAATAATTTCAACGTAGCTCCTAATACGATCCGTGTTGAGGTTCGTCAATGCACCCTGAATGGCATCGGCCGAAAGCCCAATAGTAGAAATAGGCGTCTTCAATTCGTGCGTCATATTATTCACGAAGTCGGTGCGTATTTCAGAGAGCCTCTTTTGCTGAAGCATGACGTACACGGTGTAGCTGAAGAAAATGACTATGAGCAGAATGACGATGCTCGAATACATCCAGAAGTCGAGCTGCCGGATTATGAATGAAGACTTGTTGGGAAACACCACGCCGAAGTAATGCCCATCGGGTTCGAAGTCTTTGAGCTTGTGAATTTGCTGGGCCTGTGTGCGCTCAATGCCCGGCTTGAAGGAAATCTTACTTCCAAACACAATGGAGTCGTTGAAGCAGTCGTAAATGCCGTATTCAAAGTCTTCAACCAAATGCGATCGCTGAAATTCGGCTTTCAGCAAATTTTCGAGCAAATAGGGTTGAGGGGTGTCGTTGATGTTGGCCACAAAGTAATTGTTGGCCACTTGCCGAACGGGCTCTGTGGCGGCCGAGTCGCGATTCATGACACGAATGGTTTGCACCACCTCGCTGATGGCCACGAAAGCCCGCCGGTTGAATTGCTCTTCCTGAAGTGCATAGGCCTTGCGCACCCAGAATACTTGTCCGGCGATGACAATACCCAGCGAAACAATGGCGAGTGCAATAACGATGATGATGGTTCTTCTGCTCATGGACGTTGAATGCGGTGAAGGTACTTTTTATTTTTAACCGCAAAGTCGCAAAGAATGCAAAGAAAAAATCTCTTCTCATTCTCTGCGCCCTGCGGTAAAAAAAAAACTTCCCGTAGATTTGACATCTAAACAGCAACCCCATGAAAGCATACGTATTCCCCGGCCAGGGCTCTCAGTTCCCGGGCATGGCGCATGACTTATACAACACCTCAGCAAGCGCGAAAGCCATGCTAGAGCAAGCCAACGATATTCTTGATTTTCGTATTACCGACATCATGTTTAGCGGTAGCGAAGAAGACCTCAAGCAAACTCGCGTAACACAACCAGCGATTTTTTTGCACAGCGTGGTGCTCGCTTCGTGTTTGGGCGATTCGTTTCTTCCAGATATGGTAGCCGGACATAGCCTCGGTGAATTCTCGGCACTCGTTGCGAACAAGACGCTTGCATTTGAAGATGCATTGCGCCTGGTGTATGCACGTGCCATGGCCATGCAGAAGGCCTGCGAACAAAACCCATCGACCATGGCCGCTATTCTCGGTTTGGAAGATGAAGTGGTGGAACGCATTTGCGGCGAAACAGCCGGAGTAGTGGTTGCCGCCAATTACAATTGTCCGGGGCAGTTGGTTATTTCGGGTGAAAACGCAGCCATCGATGCAGCCTGTGCGGCCCTTACCGCAGCAGGTGCCAAGCGTGCTTTGAAGTTGCCGGTGGGCGGTGCTTTCCACAGTCCGCTCATGGAGCCTGCGCGCGTAGAGCTCGAGGCAGCCATACAAGCCACCACGTTTGCAACACCGATTTGTGCCGTGTATCAAAACGTGACTGCATCAGCCGTGAGCGACCCCGAGCAAATTAAGATGAATCTTGTGAAGCAATTAACGGCCCCTGTTCGCTGGACGCAAACCATGCAACAAATGATAGCAGACGGTTGCACCGAAGTGATTGAAGTAGGCCCCGGCAAAGTGCTGCAAGGACTGTTCAAGAAAGTAAGCCGCGATTTGCCAGCAGCGAGCGCGGAACTCCGTAATGACAAGTGACTAATGAGTCATCACCCCTCATTAGTCACTCGTCAACTCGTTATTAGTCACTAATCATTAGTCATTGGTCATTAGTATGTTCTATCCCGCCAAAATAATCCTAGCCTGGGCCGAAGCAATCTCGGGTAACAAGGACATCCGTGACTGGCTCATGCAAAATGGGTATCCGGAATTGTCGGTGTTCGTTTTTGCGTTGCACAACCAGCCCGAGCCGCGGCAGTGGTTGATGGACAATGGCTTTCCCCACTTGATGGCGCTCATCAACGGGGCAGAGGGCAAGCCGAATGCTATACTGTGGTTGCGAGGTAATGGCTACGATATTCTGGAGAAAATGGCCCGCGCTGCCGACAACAGCGAAGACGCTCTGCTGTGGTTATTTCACAACGGTTATTCTGATATGGCCACCGTGGCGCAGCGCATGCGCAAAGTCAAAAATGACATCGAAGAGAATAACAGTGATGTGCATCGGATATCGGGGGTTTGAAAGGGAAGGGTTGTAGGATAACAGGATTGTAGGGGGCTTCCACGCGCGTCCTTGATCACGGAAATGGTTACGCGTGCTCGGTAATTTCAGTTGCGCTTAGTTCTATAAGATTGCTTTTCTGAAGCATGGCGGTGATGATATGAAAATTCTTATCGAAAAGGTGAATCAGAATTTTATTTGAAACATGACCTGTGCGCACAAGAACGAGCTTTGTGGGTTTTCCTGAAATCAAATAGGACTCCAAAAAATCACTGTCTTTCGTTATCATGATCCGCTGTTCGAGGGTTGAAAGTTCAATGATCTGTCAATCAGTGGTAGCATTCGAATTAGGTAAATCGAGAGTGTGTATAGAATCATATCCCCGTTGCTTTAAAAGCTCGGAAAGCGACTTAGGCAGTTGAGCGTCGACGAGAAATTTCAAGATGCTATGCGATGAATGCTTTTAACGTGGAGGAGTTTCGATGCATAATGAATACAAGCCAGAAAATCTTCTGTGCTTAAATCAGGATAATCTACAAGCAACTCATCGATTGTCATGCCCGATGCCATTAGCTCGAGCATAGTTTCCACAGGATAACGTAATCCACGAATGGTAGGCTTGCCGTGGCAGATGTCGGGATTAATCGTAATTCGTCCTGAGTAGTTTTCCATGGAATTCGTTTATGAACAAATATAGAGAGGATATTCGCTTTGAAGGATTGTAGGATAACAGTATTGCATGATTATAGGGGGGCCTACTAATCATTTTCATTCTGTTTCTCTTTCTCATTCTTGAATTTTTAGAAAGAGAAGCAGAATCAGAATCAGAACTGACTATATATTCGTTCTCATAACATCACCTTTATGGAGACAACTTGCAGCAACTGCGATGCAACAGATATTCTTCATTATTGTCCTAGCTGCGGGCAAAAGAAGTATCGTCGCATCGATAAGAAATACCTTGTTGAAGAAATGCAGTACACGTTATTGCACGTGAACAAGGGCTTCTTGTATTCGGTGAAAAGCCTGTTGCGCAACCCGGGAAAAACCGCACGTGAATACATTGAAGGCAGCAGGGTGAACCATTACAAACCCATTTTGTTGGCTGTTCTCACGAGCGGTCTCTACGCCTTCATTTCAATGAAACTGATAGACCCCGCTGCTATCTATGCTCAAAGTGATGCGCAAACAGCCCAGGAAACCAAAGGAATTGCTGATTTCATGCTTCACTATTGGAATTTCATTACACTTGCGACGATTCCGCTCTTTGCCATCTTGACACGCTTTGTTTTTAGGAAGCAAGAAGAAAACTACTTTGAGCACATTGTAATGAACGCATACATGCAATCGCTTTTTAGTATTCTGTACATTATCATATTTATTCCCGTTTCGCTTTTCTTGTTGTCCACCCCTTCGTTGTTTCTTACTTGGAATAATGCAGCTCTGTTGCTCTATCCGGTAGGGCTCGTTTGGTTTTTCCGGACATACTATCCGAATTTAAAGCTTTCGGTCATCATCGGAAAAGTCCTGCTCATGTTTTTGGTGGTGTTGCTGGCAGGCTTAGCATTGTCTATAGCATACGCGATTTATTTGAGGCAGACGGGTCGAGTTTGAGCATGTGCATTTACGCGTGCCAACCACTCATGCTCATTGTTTTTCATTCTCGAATTTTTAGAAACAGAGAGACGGGCTGAGAGAATGGACATCGGGACTCACTTACTTTCGAAATCACGCGCCGCCATTGGCAAGCTCGTAGTTGGTGCTGCGCCCTCCAGATGCCTCTTGTCTTAAAATGCCTTTATCCATTAAATCGCGGATATCGCGCAGTGCCGTGTCGCTCGAGCACTTGGACATCTTGGCCCACTTGGATGTTTGAAGCTTGCCTTCCAACCCGTCGAATAGGCGGTTGAGCATCTTGCGTTGGCGCACGTTGAATTCGGTCTTCTCATGTAGTTTCCAAAAATCGTTTTTGCGCATAACGTTTTGCATGGTCTCTTCGGATGCGAGCAAAGCGCGGCGAAGGCAATGCAAAAACCACTCGAGCCATTCGGTAATGTCGCCCTTACTATGTTGCACACGTTGCAGTACTTCATAGTACTTCTTGTGTTCAATGCGTATTTGGCTAGACATGCTGTAGTAGCGCTCTTTTGTTCCATCGGCGCGGGCCAGCCAGAGATCGGACAGTGCGCGGGCAATCCTGCCATTGCCATCGTCGAACGGGTGAATAATGATGAACCAGAAATGGGCAATGGCGGCTTTCATCACGGGGTCGATAGCTGATGCGCTGTTGAACCATTTCAGAAAAATATCCATCTCGGCTTTTACGCGCTCTGCGGGAACTGCTTCGTAGTGGATCTTTTCTTTTCCCATGGCGCCCGACACGATTTGCATTTCTCCTGCGCGGTAGCGGCCTGCCTCGATCTTCAGCATGCCGCTGTGCCCGGTAGGAAACAAGGCGCTGTGCCAGGCATAGAGCCTCTTGTGGGTGAGTGGCTTGTTGAATTGTTGCGTAGCGTCGAGCATCATTTCGACCACGCCCTCCACGTTGCGCCCGACTGTCACTAGCCCAGCGCTGTTGATGCCCAAGCGACGAGCAATGGAGGAGCGTACCTGCGCCTCATCGAGCTTTTCGCCTTCAATTTCCGATGACTTGAGGATGTCTTGTGTAAGCATGGCCAGAGCGGCCTCTTCCTTGGCAGCAAACCCAAGCATATGCATGTGTCCGAGGATGCGACCTTGAAAATGACGCACTTGTCCAAACACTCTATTGATGCGCGATTCCTGCCAAGTGAAATCCGGCCAACTCTTATATTGATAAATGTACTTCGACACGAGATCATGAACTTGTTGCGGCGAATATACGGAATATTCACCGCGCATTTGCGGTGAATAGGGTTGGTAATCGCCGCATGGTGGGATGAAAATGAGTGGTTGTTGCCCAGTGTAATCTCGCTGTAATCAATACGTATACGTCACGCTGCAACTGCGCTTCGCATCGAATATATCGTTGGCCACATGGTGACAGTCGGCGGCGGATATTTCGTGAATCTTCTCAAACAATTCTTCCAAGGTATCGATGCGGTTGAAGAGCATCAGACTCTTCGCGATGTTGAACATGATGGCGCTGCCACTGTCTTGCGCCAGTGCTATTTGCCCGATGATTTGCTTCTTGGCATCGGCCAACGCGCGAATGCTCATGCGTTCTTTCTTGAACTCATTCAGTACCTGCCAAATGAGCTCTTTACTCTTTTTCAAATTCTCTTTGTCGGTGCCAAGGTAGACGGTGAAAATTCCCGTGTCGGAAAACGGGCTGTAGCTCGAATCGACATGATAGGCAATGCCGTGCTTCTCGCGGATGCGCATGCTTAGTCTGTTGTTCATGGCCGGTCCGCCAATAATGTTGTTGAGCAACGAAAGTGCCGGGCGCATCTTGTGCTCGAAGTCGTAGGCGGGCATGCCCAACAGGTAATGCACTTGGTGGATCTCTTTCTTCTCTACTTTGTGTTCGAAGTGATATGCTTTCACCTTTTCGCGCTCCAGTTTGCGGCTGTTCAACTTGAAACTGCTCATGTGCTTTTCGAGCAACAACTGCAACTTCTCGGCGCTGATGTTGCCTGCTGATGAGAATATAACGTTTTCACGGTGCATGATGCGCTTGTGAAAACGCTCCAAATGTGCTCGGTTGAAGCGCTTCAGACTTTTTTCTGTGCCAATGATGGTGCGACCAAACGGATGATTTGCAAAGAGCATCTCATCAAAGTCTTCGAAGATTAAATCGGCCGGACTGTCTTTGTAGCTGTTCAGCTCATCATAGATTACCTCTTTCTCTTTTTCGATTTCCTTTTCAGGAAAGGTGGATTGAAAGGCAATGTCTGCAATAAGTTCGATGGCACGCTCATAGTCTTCTTTTAAATGTGAAGCATGTATCCATGTTTCTTCCTTCGAAGTGAATGCATTTAGCTCGCCGCCTACCGCATCAAGTCGGCTTAAGATGTGGAAGGTTTTACGCTTGGTGGTGCCTTTAAATAAACAATGCTCCAGAAAATGTGCAAGGCCGTGCTCGCTGTTTTGCTCATCACGACTGCCGGCGCCTATCATCAAACCACAGTGAGCCACTTCGCGAGGCAAGTATTGATGCACGACGCGAAGGCCATTGCTTAGCGTGAATATGACGGGATGGTGTTCTTGCATTTGCATTTGAGGGTGTAAAGATAGGGGAGGAAGGGGTAGGGGTTAGGTGTAAGGTAATAGGTGTTAGGTGTTAGTTGGGTGAGGGGCATTCATTCTCGCATGCTAAACTTTCCGGAATTGGGCCTCGGCTTCGCTCGGTCTGAGCGCCCGGCCGAGCGCAGCCGAGGCCATCTCTTTCGTTGGAATGATGTCGGTGGCCGAGCGCAGTCGAGTCCAGTATATTCGTCGGAGTACTATCCCCCCCTCGACTTCGCTCGAGGACCGCCCCCGGCTTCTCGGGATGCGTTCATGCAAATCGCTTTATGGCCTCAGCTTCGCTCGGCCGCGCGCCCCCCTACAATCCTTCCATTCTACAATCCTATATTCCTGTATATTAGTGTCCATGAAACTCCACTTCACCTTCGCCCTTTGGTTGATCGCATCAGCAGCAATGGCCCAATTTTGCAACACCTCTGGCAATGTGATTGTTTTCGCGAACTATGATGGAGGCGCTCTCACAATTAACGTGGATGAGGATATTCCGGATCTGCATATTGGTGTGTGCACATACGAAGATTGTATAATCACCATATCAGGACCTTTTGCATCGAACGTAACAGAAGTGCAGTATGCGGGTTTTCAGGGCAACAACGACCATTGTAATCTTGGTCTTGCATCGACGATTATCAATGCTCCGGCAGGTGTGCTTGCAGAAACGTTTTTTGCTCCGGCATCCGTTCTCGCCGATAGCGATGGCAATAACAGTATGATTTGCGCCTCTTCATGTGGCGATGGATATCAAGGTGGATGCAATACAGCCGAGCAGGTCGTGGCCTATTTCTTAAATCAATTCGGCGGAAATCTTTATTACTACTATACTCAATACGGTTGCTGGGCTTCCGGCGCTTATTCGGTTTCGAATGGCGGTAACTGTTGCCCGGGCGTTCAGCCCTTGCCACCCGTGGCTGTCATCAACATCAGCGATAATGAAATATGCTTGGGCGATTGCATTACCGTGAGCGACGGATCCTCGGGAGAGCCTACATCCTGGAATTGGAGTTTGGCTGGTGGTGCGCCGTCTTCATCAACCATTCAAAACCCCGGAGAGTTATGCTTAGATCAAGCGGGTAGTTACACGTTGTCGCTTACCGCATCGAATAGCCTGGGAAGTTCTTCTGCCACTGCTACTGTGCAAGTGACGGTTTGCAACACACCCGGATGCATGTACCCTAATGCTGTCAACTACAATCCTGCTGCGACGGTTGATGACCTGAGCTGCCAGTTCCTTTGCGGCGATAGTAATTGCCCGGCCGACCTTGATGCGAATGGATTCGTGGGCGTTTCAGATTTGCTGCTGTTCGTTGCTGCTTATGGAAGCACTTGCCCGAATTGATTCGTTGGTGAAGTGGTGAAGTGGTGAAGAGGTGAAGTGGTGAAGTGGTGAAATGGTAGGGTCGTTGATCTCGCATCGCTGACATGCTCTGAAGGGCAGTTCCTCGCGGTACTTAGTACTTTGTAATTCGTACTTTGTAATTTGTACTTTGTACTTTGTACTTTGTAATTCGTAC
>CAMAYP010000093.1 GCA_945862415.1 Chryseobacterium gleum
TCATGCAAAGTGGAGTTCCTGTTTTGCACTACTACACGATGGGCAAGGCTAAGAGTACGAAAGCGATTGCGAAGGCGGTATTCTAAGGGCGAGGTGCGAGGTGCGAGGTGCGAAGATGGCGCAAAGAATACTCCTTCACTCTCTCACCCTTTCACTCTTTCACCATTCACTAACTCAGCTTCAACACCCAGAGCGCGCCGCGCAGTTCCTTCCACCACTCGGAGCGTATGATTTGCTCAGGGGCAAGGCTAGTAATTTTTTCCAGTTCACCTAACACGATAGACAGTGGCATTCCCTGATTATCAAGCGTCAATTTGGATGTGTTTTCTTGGATAAAATCATAGACTGCTGTGGGCAATTTTATTTTGATATGCCCGCGCTTAAGAACTACGAGAGCCTCACAAAATCCACCGGTAGTTTGCATTGCCTTCATGGATTCACCTTGCCAAAGCACCATGTAACCGGGAGTGTCGATGGGATCGGGCAGATTTGTTTTAATGGCATTGGCAATTGTGAGCGGATGTACTTTGGGTTTCGGAATTGAGAATGAAAAGAATTTTTGCAACGGCAAATTCATTCCGTTTCCATGCATGTAGTTGTAAAGTGCCTTCTTCAGTCCTTCGCCATACTTTTCATGGTCGGCACCTTGGGGATCTTCGTGGTACAGGTCGTTGTTAGCGAAACCCTTGAATTCGGGGCCCACTCGTATAACTCCGTACTTCTCCGGATTCAATCCAACAGGACTGTGTGATGTCATGGCAAACTGGTGCCAGTGTGCGCTGTGCAACAACCCGTGTTCGAAAAGCATGCGAACGATTTCGAGAGAATCAATGGTCTCTTGCTCGGTTTGAGTTGGAAAACCATACATGAGGTAGGCGTGCACCAATATTCCGGCATCACGAAATCCTTTGCAAACGCGTGCAACTTGATCTATCGTGACTCCCTTCTCCATCAGTTCCAGCAATCGCGGACTAGCCACTTCAAGACCACCCGTAACAGCCACACAACCGGAAGAAGCAAGCAAACTGCACAAATCCGGAGTGAAGGTTTTTTCGAAACGAATGTTACCCCACCAACTTACCTGCAACTTACGTCGCAGAATTTCCAGCGCCATATCGCGCAGCGCAAGTGGCGGCGCAGCTTCATCAACCAAATGAAATCCCGTTTCTCCAGTCTCCGCTATCAACTGCTCCATCTTGTCAACCAAAGCAACTGCAGGAGTCTGCTCATAACGTGAGATATAATCGAGCGATATATCACAAAAACTGCATTTCTTCCAGTAACAACCGTGAGCAACCGTGAGCTTATTCCATCGACCGTCATTCCAGAGTCGATGCATGGGGTTGGGCATATCAATAACAGACAAGTACTCCTTCAAACGCAAACCCTCGTATGTGGGCGCAGGCAGTTTCTTATGACTGTAATCTCCACCAATGCGATTATTCTTAAAAACAACCGCTTCGTTTTCTCGCATAAACGTGCGTATGAAGTGCGGCTGAGTATCGGGTTGTTGAACATTCCGAAGCAGCGACATCAGGGGGCCTTCACCGTCATCGAGTGTGATGTAGTCGATGTAATTGAAAACACGCGGATCATAAATATCACGCAATTCGGTGTTGGGATATCCACCTCCAATAGCAATTGGTATGTTCGGATGATGTTGCTTAATCCATTGTGCGCATTTCAAAGCACCATAAAGGTTGCCGCCAAAAGGCACTGTGAACCCAACGAACTGGGGCAATGACTGTTGAAAGTATTTTGACAGTTCATCAACGAGCAGCACATCGAAATAGTTGTTTTCCACTTCCAGGGCTTGCTCAATTGGATCGAAACTCACAGCAGTTCGCGCGATGCGTTCAGCATATTTCGAGAATCCGAAATACGGACCAACAGTGGCCTGTATGAGGTCGGCCACATCTTCGAGATACATAGTGCACTTGTAGCGAGCCTTGTCCTGCACACCGATGTTACCGAAAAACCATTCAATGTCTGTAATCGTTTTGAATCGATTTCCTTCAGGCAGATAATTACTATTGGCAATTCGATAAGCAAATGAGTAACGGTCGTTTTGAAGAAACTCAACAACCGAATCGATGGTATCCTCGTAATGCTTTCTTCTCGTAAGAATGTTATCAAGTGATGGCGCGAGCTTAAACCCGCCTGCTTCGATGGTATCGAATAGCTGCTCAAATCCAGCTCGGTTGAATACACGAAGCACCAAATCCAACCCAAGGTCTCCTTGCTGAAATTCAAATCCCTCCTGTTTCAACAAACCACACAAATATGCCGTCGCCGGATAGGGCGTGTTCAACTGAGTAAGCGGCGGTATGAGCAGTAGGACCTTCATGGTGCGGGCGCAAGATACATCGGAAGGAATTGGGCGCGAGGCAGAAGCCTATACCCTTTCACTATTTCACCATTTCACCCATCCTACTCCGCGACCTGAAAAGGATCACTGAATTTCGGATCTGAAATCATGGTATAATCGGTAAGCGTTCGAAGAAATGCGACAATGCCGGCCTTTTCCTCACCGGTCATGTACATTCGAATCGGAATCATGCGACCATCGATAATTTCCTGATCATCCGGAATTGCAGGGCCTAGATGGTTTCCCACAATACCTTGCTGCCTGAGCTCCGTGGATAACTGAGGGTGAGCCTGTATACCGGAATTATAAAACTCCACCACTTGCTCGAGTGATTGAAATCTTCCATCGTGCATATAGGGTCCTGTGACAGCGATGTTTCGCAGCGATGGGATTTTAAACTTTCCATTATTGGGTTGACCCGTTTCGAAATCAGTTCCAACAACACCCAGGTCTGTATATGTCTCATCTAGGCCGATGTTAGCCTCTTGAATAAAATCAGGATTAAACCCATTGAAATTAGGGCCTCCATGGCATTGAGAGCAGAAGAACGTCTCAAAAAAGGCTTCCTTTCCAATGTTCTCCAGTGGAGTAAAATTGGGAAAAGACTGAAGGTGCGGAGCAATGGGCTGACCGGCATCAACAACTGCCTTTACACCATAATCATACTTGGTGCTCACTGAGATGATTGACTTTACAAACTGGGCAAGAGCCAATCCAATTTTTTGTGTACTCACTTCCTCACTGCCAAAAGCATCGGTGAATAGAGGTGCGTAATAGCTAGCACTTCTAATCCTGTTCTCCATCTCAAGGGTATCGGAAAGTCCCATCTCTTGATGATTAGCAATTGGCTGCAATACCATGTGATCGAGTACTTTTTCGCGTAGATCCCAGAACAATCCCTTCTGCAATCCAGTATTTACTAATTGTTGCGTATTTCGGCCGGTAAGATCGTTGATGAATCCTAAACTAGTTGCGCGGTTATCGCCAAAGGCATACTGCTGTCTATGACAACTACCGCAAGAAACGCGGTAGTTCAGAGAAAGACGTTGGTCGTAAAAAAGTACCCGACCTAAGGTTGCCACATCATTGTCTATAATAGAATCACCAAACGCACGGAATCCTCCATGCAACTCCATGGGGGCGACGGCATAGTCGAAAGGCTCGGAAGGCAATACAGGCACGCGCGACTTAGGCATCACTTCTTCGGGCATGCAACCAGCAAAAAAGAAGATTACTGCAGCAATAATTATCAGGAAATATTTTTTTTGTCCCATAGTGATAAATCTAAAAACGAATTTGCAAAAACAAAGCGGAAGGAGCCATAATCAATCGCTTTACACCCGAAAACTCCTTATTGATTTGCGCTGAATTACCATTGCTCAAATCACTATCAGCCGTCGAATAGGATGACATTCGCCACAACAACTCAGTACCAAGACTGACTCTACTCGCAATATTATACTGAACAAACAAAAAAGGCGCAAATCCCTTTTCATTGTAAGTTATCTCGCGAACATTCTCAATTAACTCTCCATTCAAATCCTTGAATTTAGCTTCATACGATGCGAAACGATTTGCGATAAAGTAATCGGCTCCCAATTTAAAAGTCCATTTCGGAGTTAGCTTAAACTGAATACCAACTCCAAAGCGCATATCAATCACCTTCGAAGTAGTATCAAAGGTTGATTGTCCATTTGCATCAGTAGGTTCTTCGACACGATACACAGACTTATATCCTAGTCCATATCGCATGTGAAAACGACTTGCATTATATCCGGCAGTGAACATATACGGGTTCCAGTCTTCATATTCTGAGGGATTATCGACCAATCCCAGAAAGTTAGTTAGTCGAATCACATTCAAACCCAGCTCAAGTGAAGTGGAGTCCTTTTGCGCCACCAAAAAACTCGACAGACCAACGAATAAAAACGTCGCAAACAGCTTTTTCATAGAGGAAGTTTTTCAAGTTGTGCGCAAAGATAATACACAAAATCCGATAAAACTCCAAATCGTCGCCTACTTTTTTCGGAAATAGAGACGCACCGGTATACCCTCAAAGTTGAAATGCTCGCGCAGTTTATTCTCGAGGTAACGCATATATGGATCCTTAATATATTGAGGAGTATTGCAGAAGAATGCTATTGCAGGTGACTTTGTAGGTAACTGAGTCACGTATTTAATCTTCACATCCTTTCCCTTGTAAATCGGTGGTGGATATTTTTCAATAAGGGGAAGCATCACCTCATTGAGCTTCGCTGTTGGAATTTTCACCTTCCGGTTACGTGCCACTTCCATTGCCTTTTCAAGAGCCTTAAGTATACGCTGCTTGGTAACCGTTGATGTATAAAAAATCGGCACATCTGTCATAGGAGCCAACTTCTGTCGAAGTTCAGCAGAATACTGTTCTACGGTTTTGTGATCCTTCTCAACCAAATCCCATTTATTAACCAGAATTACGACACCCTTATTCGCCTCCGTAACTTCCTTGAATATGGACAAATCCTGGCGTGTGATTCCTTCGGTAGCGTCAATCAGGAGCAGGCAAACATCGCTGTTGCGTATTGCCTTTATTGTTCGAATAGAACTGTAAAACTCAATGTCGTTATCAATCAGCTTGCGCTTTCGTAAACCGGCCGTATCAATAAGCACGAGCTCTTGACTGAAAGCCTTATACACTGTATTAATTGCATCTCGCGTGGTACCGGCCACATCACTTACAATCGCACGGTCCTTTCCGGTCAGTGCATTAATCAGCGAGCTTTTACCAACGTTGGGTTTGCCTACAATGGCTATTTTAGGAAGCTCAGACTCTTCCAGTTCTTCATCAGAGGGAATCTTCGTAGCGATATATTCCATCAAATCACCGGTGCCGTATCCGTTGTTGGCACTGATGGGCCAAATTTGGTCACCAAGCCCTAACTCCCAGAATTCATTAATCCAGCTTTCTTTGTCTGAAGTATCGACCTTATTACAAAGCAAAACGATTTCGCGCTTCGACTTGCGCATTTTTTGCGCAATCATACGGTCACCATCCGTGACGCCCTCCTTACCATCAACCAGAAAAAGAACCATATCGGCTTCCTGCACAGCGAGAGCAACTTGCGAATTGATTTCTCGCTCGAATCCCGCCTCATCCTCTTCGGCCAAACCTCCTGTATCAATTACAACAAAGGACTTACGCCCCCATTCACCGATACCGTATTTACGATCACGGGTAACACCGGCCGTAGGATCTACGATGGCATCATCTGTTCCCGTAAGACGATTGTAAAGGGTCGATTTGCCTACATTGGGCCGACCAACAATAACTACAGTATAACTCATAACGGCTGCAAAGGTAAGCAATGCGGAGGACTATCAGAGCTTAGAATCCAAGCTCATCCACCCACCTCCATTGTACACATCAGAATACCCGTTCGATTTCAATATAGACTTAGCCGATGCGCTGCGCATACCACTGGCGCAGCAAGTAATGACCGGCTTATCATTTCGAATGCGGCTCAATTGTGACGCGATATTCTGTAACGGAACATTGATCGCTCCTTTGATATGGCCACCCTTGAATTCACCCGGTGTGCGCACATCGATAATTTGTGCGCCGTTTTTTACCAATTCGCGGTAATCAGTTTTAGGGCCTAAGCCCAGCAGTTGTTTGATTGAATTTAGCATTTCCATTGATTTAAAATGCCCCATTCATATCTAACCAGCTACCACCGTTGCTGCAATCGATTCCATGCTGACGCAGAAACATAGTCGCTTGCCCGCTGCGATTGCCGCTTGCGCAGCATAAAATAATCGGCTGCTGCATCGAGCTAATCTCTGCGATACGCGTAGGCACTTCTTGCAATGGAATGTTGATGCTTCCTTGAACGTGGCCGCCCATAAATTCAGCGGGGGTGCGCACATCGATAATTGTTGGGTTACTCATTATTTGTGGTTGTTTTGATTTTATTCGATTCAGGAAGACCCATGGCGACTATTCCCATTATGGCTCCATACACAGAGCTTACATATGGATTTGATGATATCATGCAGCCTCCGCTTGAGCAGCCCACCAGTGCATAATAGAGATATCCTGCCGCGGCTCCAGTTAAAGAAGCCAGGATGGTCTTTTTATATTCCTTGAAAAAATGTTTCATGACTGCTATTTAATGATACAAAAGTCATCACAGAGAAAGTGCGTCACAGCCACCAATGTTACAAAGACCAATTCCTGAGATGAATTTTTCTAATGATGAGCAATCACAATACCTTGAATACCTTTTTTTTCTGTTTCAAATGCGACTGCCATTTTTTGAGCACCATGGAAACGATAGCAATGACTCAAGGTCATCGTAAATACAAATGAGTCCGACGAACTCACATTTCCAAAATAATCTAAAGAGATTTTTTGTCCCCAAACAGAATGATCTTTGGTCGAAGCGCCTGCGTCATGTAGAATTGCCACAATGGCTGCATCACCCAAAATCCGAATGGCGAGGGGCATCGAGACAAAACCGACTGTAGACTTCACTTCGGTGGTAAATCGATATCTTTTTTCAGACAACTTCTCAAGCTTCACAAATTCATATTCGTCCAGATGCATTTGATGAGCGATATAATCGCTCTGTAAATGATGAAAATGATCCGGATCTACCAATTCAACCTTCGTGTTCGTCTGGGGCTGGAATACGGGCTGTTGCAGAAAAACTCTATTGAATAACTCCTCCTTGTGCACAGATAATTGAAGTTCTCCACGTTGGTTCAACGTCAACCAAGGCAATGCTGTTCGTCCGTTGAAGGTATTGGATAAAGCAAATAGATAAGCTCCTGCTTTAGTAATAAGTATCGGTTGATTGACTTCAACTCCAGTCAAATCGGTATGGTGAATCAAGACATCGCCGGCAAAGCACAAGGGCCCGGCCAATGCGTCATTTCCTTGATGACTTAAGTATTTACCGCCGCCGCAATACACCGGATGTTCCCATTTCAGCAATGTAATTTTGGCTAATTGATCAGTACCCACGTTGCAGACCGCCCATTTTCTTCCGCGCGAAGTCTTTATTGTTTCTATAGTTGCCATCAACACGACAGCATCACCCACCAATGCATGGCCCGGCTCCGCATAATAAAGAAAATCGCGGCGCGCCGGCAACATCGCCTGCGCCCATTGCTCTATGGTAGGAAACTCCTTTCCATCCGCAAACGAAATCCCAAGGCCTCCGCCAATATCAAGGTGCTTGATTTCAAAACCGGACTCTATAAGCAAGTCAGCTACCCTATGCAAACTTTCGAGAGCCGTTGCAAATGAATCAAGGTTATCCATTTGAGTACCTACATGCAGGTGCAAGCCAGAAATAGGCAGTTTACAATTATCTAAAAGCTCATTTAATTCTTCCTCCGGTATTCCGAATTTGGAAGATGCATTTCCATGGGCCATAAGCTCTTGTAATGCATCCTTCTGAGCATAATCCACTTTCGCTGCGGGGTTGACTCTGAGCCAAATTTTCCCTTGAATGTTCCAATTCAGCGTTTCATTCGCTAGTTGCTCGAGCACATGCGGATCATCAATCACCACCGTCCCACCAGACTCGAGCATGAAATGAATAGTACGTAAGTCTTGAACCGGACTATTATATACAATTCGCTCGGGGGGGAATCCGCAAATGAGTGCTTCGTTTATTTCATGCAAATTGGCACAATCGGCACCGGCGCCCGCACGGGCTAGAATTTGAAGCACAGGAATTGCCGGATTGGCCTTTACAGGGTATAGAATTCTATCGACACTTTCTGTAAACGCGGCAAGCCTTCTCAGATTATCCAAGAGCTGCTGCTCCGATACAATCCATAAGGCCGAACCAAATTGATGTTGCACATCCCGAAGTGACAACGCCGAATACCAAGAATTCATAGTAGTGATTTGAGTGGCAAGAATACATCGTCAATAATAAATACGTGCAGTATCCTGATCAATTTTGGTTTACCGGAATCAAAGGGAAAGTACCATAGATAATTTAAATCGTTACATTGCGCATTGATGCGTATTGCTTTCATCATTCATTCGAAATCAACTAAGGCCAGAAATTCATTTACTGAGATAAGCAGTCAAATTACCCATGAGCATGTTGCGTTTCATACCACCGGAATTGGTTCAGCCCATGAAATTGCATTAAGATGTAGTAAGGAGGGTTACACCCATTTAGCTGTTCTCGGAGGCGATGGCACGCTGAACGAAGTTCTCAATGGCTTGAGCATTGCGCCTCACGCCGATGTGTCAGATGGGGTGTTAAATTGCGTAATTCTCGGCAGAGTTAATTTATGGGATTATATGCTCAATCTGCATTCCAACATTCGCTGTAGGCCAATTCAACACAAAGAGATTCACTACAGAGCAGCGAACGAAATTGAAATTAAGTGGGAACGCAGTCCCCTAGAATTAGATGGTGAGCACGTTGGATTCTCTCCTGCGAGCATCAGGGTGATACCTCGAGCGATACGATTATTGATTGGCTGAATGTCCCTTCATACGCGCCGTTTTGAGGTAATTGCCCACAAAACTTTTTCCGGTAAGTCCGAAATCGGCTACAGCTAAGAAGACCAGGTCAGTTGTTCCTGTGTTCATCGATTGGTGATTGCACCAACGAGGAATAAACGCGAAGTCACCGGGCTTTACAGCGTTTTCGAATTGGTCCACAAGTACCTTTCCCTCTCCTTCCAGGAAGATAAATACCGTTTCGTGGGCGTGTCTGTGCAATTCATTGGCCTTTCCCGGAGCAACACGCACAATACGCGGGTCGAGGACTTCAAGGGGAAATGGAAGAATCTGAACTGAAAAATCAATATTGAGTTCATCCACTTTATTTTCATACAATCCGGAAAGACGTGAATCACTCAAGGAAGACACTAACTCCGAAGCATCCGAGGAAGAAGTCAACGACTTTTGGTCGTTTATTTTCTCGAGCAAGGCACCTACTCGTCCCATTTGCAAATCAGCAAAAAGGGATGCTGAGAGTTGTGTGACAGCCTCTGACCATGGTGCAGAGTAATCTTCGTTTTCAATAGAGTGGATGAATGCGTTTACCTCCTCATTCTGTTTAACCCCGGAATAAGCATATAGTTGCAATGCGCACAAGCTAGGGCGAACTTCCAATGGATTAACGCTCTGTTTAGCTTCCAATGCGCTCTTCAGCGCACTCAGTTCTTTGAGCAGAATTTCCGACTCAGTTTCAGAGAAACGTTGTGACACTGCAATTTTCCGAAAGAGGTGATTCATATAAGATGTTGTGCTTACAAATCTAATTGAATTCAGGGCTCTATAAGGAAATAGATAAAAACAAAAAACCCCTGGCATAACCAAGGGTTTTTCGAAAAGTGGCGATGTCATACTCTCCCACCAGTTACGGTAGTACCATCTGCGCTGTTGGGCTTAACTTCTCTGTTCGGAATGGGAAGAGGTGATCCCCAACGC
>CAMAYP010000094.1 GCA_945862415.1 Chryseobacterium gleum
CAGGTACATTTCCCTATCATCACGTTGGCCGCGTTGGGAAGGAATTGAAGCGGCCGTTTTTGAAAGAACAGCATGAATGGAGACAACAACAAAACCAGGACTGAAACCGCTACATCCAGAATCCTTTTCATTCTGCGGTTCGAAACCAACTGCACAGAGTTCACATCCATCATGCTGCCATCTCCGGCAGACTCGATGCTTCCGGAACCTATTATGTAAAGACTCTCAGGAGGTGCAATTTTGAACTCGACACGTTTATCACCGACGCTGCTCATGGACGCAATGATTTCGGATGAAGACATGTCGCGCGCGCAATAAATGACCTGGTCGATTTGATGCACCCTAATTACTTCCTCCAAATTCTTGAGGGTTAGCTCGAGATGCTCAACGTGCTCTTTGCTTTCAGGACGAATGTCAATGACATGCAGCGCAGCGCGTTGAATTTGTTCCAGCATTTGCTTTACGCGATTCACTTCTGAAGCGCTGCCCACGATTACCACATTGGCATCCGACTTCATGCGCCAACCCGCTGATCGATGTAATATCAAATTCCAAAGCGTTCTGTTGACTACAAAAACAAACGCCGCATCGAGCATAGCAAGTAAGATGAGTGCGCGTGAGAAACGTAAATTCTCCGGCAACAATGAATAAGCAATGAGTATGACGGCTGTGCCAACGGCCACAGGCTTCAAGGTGCGCAGTGGCTTCAATGGCTTGTCGTATCCTCCACCAATCCACACGGCAGCCATCCAAACAGCGATGTAAGCAAGAAAAGCAGGCATTACTAAAGCAACATCATACACCTTGTGTTGCGAAGCTGCATACACATTCTTAATGGCAAGCATTGAAAAATAGAGCAGTGCACCATCGGCCAATGGCAGGCTCACTCGTTTTACAAAACGACTTAACACGGCGATGAAAGCACGCATCCAAATAGCCATTCGTATAATGGCAGAATAAGTTGCCGCGTGTTTCTGCGAAAAATGCTTTCGCGCGAAAATGGCCATCGCGTTGTAAAAGACGAACACGTAGTTGAGGCTTCCCTTTTTGGTGCTTTCCCCTTTGTAGTGAATGATGCGCGTTCCCGGATAGTAATAGTTCTTCCATCCACCCAAAATGATGCGCCATGAAAGATCCACGTCTTCACCGTACATGAAAAACTCTTCATCGAGCAGGCCTACTTTATCGAGTGTTTTTTTGCGCATCAGCATGAAAGCGCCCGATAAGATTTCGATTTCGTGCACTTCCTCGTTGCTGAGATGCCCCAAGTGGTAGCGATTGAATCTTGCAGACCGAGGAAACACTTTCGAGATACCGAAAATCTTGTAGAAGGATGTTTCGGGAGAAGGCAATCCGCGTTTCGACTCAGGAAGAAAAATGCCTTTACCATCCACCATCTTAACGCCCAGTCCGCCGGCATCCGGATGCGCATCCATGAATTCAACAACCTTCTGAAAGGTGTCTTCTTCCACAACGGTATCCGGGTTAAGCAACAGCACGTATTCACCTTTGGCAAGGCGCATAGCCTGGTTGTTGGCCTTCGAGAAACCAACGTTCTCTTTGTTAGCGATGCAGTGCACCCACGAAAAACGCTCTTGCACCATGGCCACTGAACCGTCGACAGAGTTGTTGTCGACCATGTAGACTTCACCATCGACAGCCTCCATCGCCTTTTGCACCGACAACAGGCATTGCTCCAGAAAATACCGGACATTGTAATTGACGATGACAACCGTGAGTTTCATGAAGCGGCAGCCAAATTACGAAATAGAATCGCCTCTATTGCTTCAGGAAGGCAATCGTTTGTATGCTGCCGCTTTTCGCAACGGCATTGACGATATATAGACCCGCTTTATAGTCAGCCAGTTCGATTCGATGTTGTGCCTGAAAGTAACTGCTGCTTTGCAACTCATTGCCCAACACATCGAATAACTTCCAATTAAAATGTTCACCCCACTGTATCGTGACCGACTCTGATGCCGGTTGAGGGAAACAACTCAATGGAGCAACGTCGATTGACTGAATGCCTGTTGTAAGCAACAACTCAAACTCCTGAACACAACCTGCTGCGTCAGCTATTTGAAGAACGTAGGTACCCATGGGTATTCCCGATATGCTATCTTCTGCCTGCGGTTGTGCCGGCCAGAAGACAGAATAAGGTGGTGTGCCTCCCGAAACAGCAGTGACAGCGATAGTGCCTTCTGCCGTCAATTCATCATAGAAGGTAGTATACTCAATGGCGAGTGGATCGGGCTCCGTCATTTCAATTTGGGCCTCTGTGCTGCAGCCACCCAAGCTTGTGGCCTGAAGCTGATAGGTTCCCGCAGCAACGTTGCCGAATTGGGCATCAACAGGCACTCCATTCCACGAGAAGCTATAAGGAGGGTTTGACCCAACCGCCTCAACGCTCATTGAGCCGTCTGATGCGCCTGAACAATTGACGGGTTGAATGACCCAGTTTAACTGAGGAGCAATTTCTACCGCCGAGAAAACGGTGTCATACTCGATGCAACCCTGAAGCGTGATCGCCTGAATTCCGAAGTTACCCTCGGCATAAATCTGCAATGAGTTGAAGGTACCATCGCTCCATTGCCAACCATATAGAGGAACATCGGGAATTAGATCTATCGATTCACCATTGCAAAACTCAACTGTTTCAACGTTCAACACTTCCGTCTGCGACAGGCAACCGAGCGAACCATATCGTGCAATAAAAGGCAGCGTCTTGCCTTCGACATACATGTTGTTGGTTATCTCATTCTGTATTCCGAAATAGACAGGCGTACCTATAGCACCTGACATATCGCCACCGAAATAAAGCTGTCCGGTATTATTCACGCAGCCGCCGAGCACAGACTGCCAACCGTCACCTGAAACACGGTTCACCTCTTCAAACGCATCTGTGCTTGGATTGAAGGCGCAAATAAATCCATCGCGGTCATCGACCGTACCTGCATTCAATGCTCCAAAAGAAAAATAAGTAATGTGTCGCTGCATACCTCCGAACCAGATTCGATTATCCGGTGTATGAACAACCGTATAGACATCCGATTTACGTATGCCTTTGGCCAACCAGAAACGATCTTCTGTGCCATCGGGCAGCAGCCGTATGAACACCATACCCCAATCGCCCGGCACAATAGTGTATGGCTGACCACCAAAAGAAGACGACATCGTTGTAGTGATGACACTATACACCCGTCCTTGATTATCGACTGCGATATCCTTTAGAAAGTCATTTCCATCGGAAAGACCCACCCATCCCCACTGCGGGTTTCCTTCACTGTCCCATTTCAAAATGACCGTGTTGTTAAAGGCCGGTCCAGCGAGCTCTTGCCCTGCGAAATTCAACCCGCCGCTTCGGGGAATAGCTAAATGTATGGACCCATCGGGGCCAAGAGCCAAGCACGATTGAGAATAAGCAGTGCTCGTATAATCGGTTGCTCCTGCACTGCGTATCCAAAGAGGTGTGCCCTCGTTTGAAAACTTAGCAATGAACTCTTGCATAAAAACATTGGGCAAATCACTGATTAGCTCCATACCCGCAATGAGGGATGTATTGTTGGCCGCGCCGGAAACGACTATATCGCCCTGCTGTGTTACAACTACATCGGTCGCTTCTTCGTCCCAGATATTCGAAGCCGTTTGTATCCACCCAAACGTGCCGTCCGCATTGATACGCATAATGAAAATATCGCGTCCAGTGCTACCTGCAATTGAAGTGTTGTAGTAAAAGAGTTCCGAAGTAAAGTGACCCACCACGAATACGTTTCCAGCCGAGTCGCATGCCATCGCGTTGATTTGATCGGAATACAATCCGCCGAAAGCTTGCGCCCAAATCACACTACCCAGCGAGTCATACTTCACCACACACACATCTTCTATTGGGTTGGTTTGAAACGAGTAAGACTCTATCTGAAGAAGGTTGTTGAATTGCACGCCAACAAACACATTGCCATCGTTGTCGCAGGCTATGGCATTGAAATTCTCAGCGCTGTTCGTCAACAAATCGCGCTGCCACTGCCAACCCTGTGCAGACAACTGCACGTGTGCAACCATACAGACTATTGCAAACAAGCATGCGTATTTCATAGTGATTATCGTTTTAGAGAAGCTTCATACGGCGTGCGCAGTGTAATGCTGCGCCCCAACGTTATTTCATCCGTGTATTCCAACTCACCGCCAACGGCAACACCTCGTGCAATGGAAGACACCTTCACTTGATGCGGACTGAGTTTTCGGAATAAATAGAAAGCAGTTGTTTCGCCTTCCATGGTAGCATTGAGCGCCAGAATTACCTCAGCAATTTCTCCTGCCGCAACCCTTTCCACCAGAGGTTCAATGAAAAGGTCGGCAGGACCCACACCGTCCATCGGCGAAATGATACCACCCAACACATGGTACTTCCCTTGAAACTGCCCTGTTGACTCAATGGCCATCACGTCGCGGATGTCGCCCACCACACAAACCGTTTTCGAATCACGAAAAGGCGACGAGCAAATCGTGCACAGTTCGGTATCCGACAAATTGTTGCACTGATTGCACCAGCGCGTATGTGCGTGAAGCTCGGTGAGCGAATTCGCAAAACGCTCCACTTCCTCGGGCTTTCGCTTCAACAGGGAAAGCACAAGACGCAACGCTGTCTTGCGGCCTATGCCCGGCAGCGAGCTCACCTGATCGACAGCGTTTTCAATATAGCGCGAAGGGATATTCACACTGCGAAAATAGGCCATTGATTGTTCAATTTTCACCCATCCCTGTTGTTAAGAAAATGTCGATGCCTACCCTTTCACGTGAGGGCATCGAATGGATATTCGCTGCATGTCACCCATGATTATTCTTAGCGTGCTGCTCGTCTACTTCGCAGTGCTATTCGTCATCTCGCTTCGTACTTCACGCAACGCGAGCAACCAGAGTTTTTTTCAAGCCAACAAGTCGGCGCCGTGGTTTTTGGTGGCGTTTGGCATGGTGGGCACCTCGCTTTCGGGCGTTACGTTCGTGTCGGTTCCGGGAACGGTGGGTGCTTCGCATTTTCATTACTTCCAAGTGGTTATTGGATACTTCATCGGCTACTTCGCGGTAGCGTTCATTCTGTTGCCGCTCTATTACAAGCACAACCTCACCTCCATTTATACCTATCTGCAGCATCGCTTCGGGATGCGAGCGTACAAGACAGGTGCTGTGTTGTTCATCGTATCGCGCACGCTCGGTGCCACGCTGAGACTCTACCTCGTCATCAATGTGCTGCAATTGTTTGTGCTCGATGCCATGGGCATTCCATTCGCTGCTACTACGCTGGCCATACTGCTCATGATATTGCTCTACACTTACAAAGGCGGAGTGAAAACCATTGTGTGGACCGACACCTTGCAAACGTTTTTCATGCTGCTCGCACTCGTGGTTTGCGTGGGTTACATTCTGCTTGACATGAACCTCGGCATCGGTGAAGCGATGCGTCAGCTGAGTGACGCGGGTTATACCACGCTCTTCAATTTCGACGTGAACGATAAGCGTTTCTTTCTAAAGCAGATTATCGGAGGTGCGTTCATTACGATTAGTATGACGGGGCTCGATCAGGAGATGATGCAGAAAAATATCAGCGTAAAAAACCTAGGCGATTCGCAGAAGAACATGATGACGTTCAGCACCATCATGGTAGTTGTGAACTTCATTTTCCTGTTTCTCGGTGGCATGCTTTACTTGTATGCATCTTCCAAGGGAATCGATGTGAAAGGCGACGACCTCTTCCCTACCCTGGCCATGCAGCACATGCCGGGTATCATTAGTCTCATCTTTATAGTTGGATTGATCAGCGCGTTGTTCCCCTCGGCCGACGGAGCCATTACTGCGCTTACCGCATCGTTCTGCATTGACGTGCTCGGCATGAACCGCGATAAAAGCAAAACGGAAGAACAACGCAGTGTCATACGCAAGAAAGTCCATCTTGCTTTTGCCGCATTGTTTTTACTGCTGGTGATGTATTTCAAGATTCAAAACAACAAAGAGATTGTGACCATTCTGCTCGACATAGCCGGCTACACGTATGGTCCGCTGCTCGGACTATTTGCATTTGGCATTTTCACCAAGCACGCCATCAACGATCGTTTGTCCACGGCCGTGTGCCTCATCGTTCCCACCATTGCGTTCATCATCGACAAGACGAGTGTGCATTGGTTGGGCGGCTATAAGTTCGGGTTTGAGATGCTGGCAGTGAATGGGTTGTTGACGTTTGTGGGGTTGTGGGTGATAAGGGTGAGGGGTGAAGGGGTGAAATAGTGAAATAGTGAAGGGGTGAAGGGGTGAAATGGAGGGCCCCTCGACTACGCTCGGGGACCGGGCGGGTAGGGAGATTAGCGGGCCTCGACTCCGCTCGGCCACCGAGTGCGGCCGAGCGGATCCGAGGCTCTTCTTTTACGTATGATAGCCGGTCCCCGAAGCCGAGGGGCGATTGATTACAGACGACGCGCTGCGGCGTGGCCACAGACCTTGTTTGCCATGAGAGGCGCCTTGGGTTTCAGAATGGTCGCGCAGCAGCGCGTCCGTACACAGAGAGGAGCGTGGGCCTTGCTGTTTTACAACATCTCACCCAACTCCAACCAGCGCATGCTCTTAGCATCTAGCTCTTGCACTACCTTCCCTAGCTTATCGGTCACCTTTATCAACGCATCGTGGTCGGTGCCTGCGTCGGCGAGTTGCTGTTCGAGCTCTGCCTTTTCTTTTTCGAGTTGCGGGATTTCCTTTTCGAGTTGGTCGTATTCGAACTTGTCCTTGAATGAAATCTTTGATTTGGAAGCTTCCGATTTTTTCTCAGCCTTCACTTCTTCTTGCTGTTCTTTTCGCACTCCCGCGCGGCGCAATGCTTCCTGCTCTTCCCAGCGGCGGTAGGTGTCGTAGTTGCCGAGAATGTCCTTCACATCGCCTTCGCCGTTGAGCACGAAAATATGGTCAACCAGCTTGTCAAGGAAGTAACGGTCGTGGCTAACGATGACCATACAACCTGGATAGTACAAGAGGTATTCTTCCAACGCTGCCAGCGTAAACACATCGAGGTCGTTTGTTGGCTCGTCGAGAATGAGGAAGTTCGGATTCTTCATGAGCACAAGCAAGAGTTGCAAACGCTTACGTTCGCCTCCGCTCAGCTTCTCGACATACGTGCTGTGCTGGTTGCGCGGAAACATGAAGCGCTCAAGCATCTGCGAAGCTGTGATCGTCTTGCCCTTGGTGAGCGGAATAAAGTCTGCCACTTCGCGCACGCACTCGAGCAAGCGTTGGCCATCCTTCAGCGGCATGCCTTGCTGATTGTAGTAACCAAACACTACCGTTTCGCCTACGACCACTTTGCCGCCATCGGGCTCAAGTTGCTTGGTGAGCATATTGAGGAAGGTGGTCTTACCCGTTCCGTTGCGACCTACGATACCGATCTTTTCTTTATTCTTAAATACGTAATCGAAACCACCGAGCACTTGCGTGTTTCCGAATGTTTTCTTCACCTTGTGAAACTCGACAATTTTGCTACCCATGCGACTCATGTTGATTTCGAATTCGAGGGAATCGGGATCATCGCTGCGCACGAGGCTTTCCTTCAAATCATAGAAACTATCCATGCGAGATTTGCTCTTCACCGTACGAGCGCGCGGCATGCGGCGAGCCCATTCGAGCTCCTTCTTGAAGAGCTGTTCAGCTTTGTCGCGCACAACACTTTCGAGCTGTTCGCGTTCGGCCTTCTTCTCGAGGTAATAGGAGAAGTTGCCCTTATAACGGTAGATGGTTTTGTTTTCCATCTCCAGAATTTCATCGGTGATGTTCTCGAGGAAATAGCGGTCGTGCGTAATCATGAAGATGGTCATGTTCGACTGCGATAGAAATTGCTCGAGCCATTCAATCATCTCCAGATCGAGGTGGTTGGTAGGCTCATCGAGCAGCACCAAATCGGGTTCTTCAATAAGCACCTTCGCCAGGGCAATACGGCGCTTTTGTCCACCACTGAGCGAACCTACCTTGCGATCCAGGTCGTGGATGTCGAGCTTCCCCAACACTTCGCGTGCACGCGCTTCATAATCCCAGGCCTGGTTACGATCCATGGCGTCGTGAGCGCGGCTGAGTTCTTTCTCATCGCCCGTTTCAACCGCCTTTTCATAATCTGCAATAGCCTTTGTTTTCGGGCTATCGGCTGAGAAGATATTCTCGAGAATCGTTGTTTCGTTGTTCAGTCCGTGCTCCTGTGCCAGAAAACCGAGGCGCACCTCTTTGTTGTACGTCACCAATCCACTGTCGGGCGTATCAAGTCCGGCCAGGATGCGAAAGAGCGAACTCTTCCCTGCCCCATTGCGCGCTACGAGCGCGATTTTTTGTCCCTTCTCGATACCGAACGACAGGTTTTCGAATAGCACGTGAATGCCATACGACTTGGAAACATTTTCGACGGAGAGGTAATTCATAGGGGATGAGAAATGGGGTGCAAATATCGGTCGATAAAAGGTGCATCGAAGGCGTATTCCAACGAAGTCAGAATTTCGTGGGAATTCTATGACCACCCATTTTTTGTAATTACCTTTGATTTATGGGAGCCATTAAAATTGAGATTCTGAATCCGAAGGCCTTGCAACTTATTAAAGGAATGCAGGATTTAAACCTCATCAAGGTTAGCGACGAGCCTGCCTCCACCGTGGAAGCTTATTTGAAAAAGATGCGCAAGAAGGCGAGCTCTGCACCTTCTGCTGAAGACATTGCCAAGATTGTCGATGATGTCAGAACGAAGCGCAATGCCAAGAAGTAAACCCGTTCGAGTAATTATCGACACGAATCTTTGGATCAGCTTCATTATCTCCAAACGTTTCGATGCCCTTGATTCCCTCATTCAATCCAACCAAGTTCGATTGTTATTCAGCATTGAACTGATTGAGGAAATACAGTCAACTATCGAAAAACCAAAGTTGAAAAAGTACTTTGAAGCCAATTCACTTGAGGAAATGCTTTTAGCATTTAAATCATTTATAGACGTGGTTCAAGTGAAGAGTAAAGTCCACGTTTGCCGCGACCCGAACGATGATTTCTTGTTGGCATTGGCCAAAGATGGCAAAGCCAATTACTTAATTACCGGCGATAAAGACTTGTTATCACTTACGCGTTTTAGGAAGACAGATATCGTAACGTTCAAGCAATTCATTGAAACATTAGAAATGTCAAAAACTCCTACAGGCAAGCGAAAAATCTAACATTAAGTCGACCCAATGGTCTTTACCCATTTTGCGTCACCGCTATCTTCGCCCTATGAACATCACCTGGCAGACCATTCCCTGGAACGAGCTAACAACCGAAACGCTCTACGCGATTCTCGCGCTGCGGGCAGAAGTTTTTGTGGTTGAACAAAACTGTCCGTATCAGGATGTAGATGGAAAGGACCTCAAAAGTCTGCACGTGTGCGGCTATACCGAAAATGGCGAGCTCTGCGCTTACGCTCGATTGGTTCAGCCCGGCGTTTCGTATGACGAATGGTCTATCGGACGTGTCATCACTTCGATGCGCGTGCGTCGAACAGGCGCAGGCGAAGAACTAATGCGCACGTGCATGGAGTATTTCAATGCACATGGAATTTCTTCCGTGCGTATTTCAGCGCAATCCTATCTTCACGACTTTTACACCAAGTTCGGATTCGTTCGAGTGAGCGAAGAATACCTCGAAGACGATATTCCGCACATGGAAATGCTCTGCACACAACCGTAACCTATGCATTCAGACATCGCATCGCGCCTTCAACACTTGAACGCCTCCAAGCAATTATTGGAGGAAGCCATCGCCGCGG
>CAMAYP010000095.1 GCA_945862415.1 Chryseobacterium gleum
TATGACCGGCAGTTTATACAGTGAGGATGTTTGGCAGGGTGAGTTTTTAGAGTTGCAAAATCTGATTCTGCCCGTCCTGACTTTGATGATTCGTCCCTTGAGTGTTATCGTGCAGCTTACTCGAAGTTCATTGCTCGATGTCATGCAGCAGGATTACATACGAACCGCTCGTGCAAAAGGGTTATCTGAGCGAGAAGTGATATTCAAGCACGCATTGCGAAACGCTTTGAATCCTGTGATAACGGCAGTTAGCGGTTGGTTTGCTTCTTTGCTTGCCGGAGCGATCTTCGTTGAGTTTGTTTTTGGTTGGAAGGGGCTGGGCCAGCAGATGTTTACGGCCATAGAAAACCAGGACATGCCGGTTGTAATGGGCGGTGTTATTGTTATTTCCGCCGCTTTCGTACTCATAAACATCGTAGTCGATTTACTCTACGCCTGGATCGATCCAAGGGTTCGTATGAGTTGACCGAATTACTTATGTTGTTCAATGATTTGCTTTAACTGAAAGGCGGGCACCACGCCCGATTGTCGCCAAACCACCTTGCCCTGTTTGAATAAAATGAGTGTAGGCACTCCGCGTACTTGAAAGGCACCAGCCGCTTGCTGGTTTTTGTCGACATCAATTTTGATGATTTTGGCAGTCTCACCAACATCCGATTTTAGTTCTTCTAAAATTGGAGCCATTGTTTTGCAAGGGCCACACCACTCCGCGAAAAAGTCGACCAGGGTGGGCGTTTCACTTTGAATGATTTCCTGAAATGATTGAGCCATGCGTTATTTTTTTTGAGTTGAACAAGTAGAAATTCCGAATGGAGCATAGAGCGGGCAAAACCGCACAAGGCTCGTAAGTGTGAAAACTATAGCCAAAACGAGCATCACAATACCGAGTGTTCCTGTGACGGTTTCCGTGAAAAAGAGAGTAACGAATATCGCTGCCAAAACCAGGCGCATGATGCGATCTGCTGAACCCATGTTTGCTTTCATTGTGTTAATTGATTTGTTTGCGCAAACATGCAAACGCTCATTGAAGTATGCGGTGACTTTTGTTACAGGAGCGTGATTTTGTTTCGACACAACTGCACGAGTCCTTCCACTTCCATTTGCTTGAGTAAACGGGAAACGACCACACGCGCCGTTCCCAGCTCAGAAGCCAGTTGCTCGTGGGTTATGGACAGAATCTTATTCTGTGTTATATCCGCTTTTTTCTCAAGAAAGAGCAACAGTCGTTCGTCCATTTTTTTGAATGCAACCGCATTAACCACTTCCAGCAATTCTTCAAAACGCTGGTGGTACAAACGGAAGATGTAATCCAGCCATTCGGGGTATTCGCGGATGAGTTCTTTCACCTTTGTGACAGGCACAAAGAGGATATCGGTTGTTTCTTCTGCTAATGCCTTCACTTTGCTGGTGTCGTTGTGCATGCCGCCCAGAAACGACATGATGCAGCTTTCTCCGGCTTTGATGTAGTAAAGTAGAATTTCCTTTTCATCGCCCTCTGAACGCATCACGCGAATGCTTCCGGAGGTAACGATGGGAATGGATCGGATGTGTGCGTTTTCCTGCAAAATGACATCACCCTCTTCGAAGGTCTTGTGAACGCTCAACTCCAAAATTTTGGAAATCATTTGAGGTGATGCTTGGAATTCTATAATCTCGTCAAGTTCCATAGTACCGCGTTTTTATACAAAATTAGTCGAGAGGTTGTGAGAATGCCAACAATAGCAAAACAGGTGATTAACATGACAAAGAGAGCCCCAAGAGTTTCTATTTTTGCGGCCTAATAATTAATCAATTCATAGCTCATGAAGTTTTTACTTTCTTGCTGCTTACTTGTAATGGCAGCCTTGGCTCAGGCTCAAAAGCCATATTTCCTAATGAAGGCTCCGGAAAAGCCATTGGCGGGTGTTAAACGGGTTGCTGTTCTTGATTTCGGTGAAGAGAACAACAATTACTACTACGATCGTTACGACGGACGTGGAAAAAAGACAACCGATCAGCTTCTTCAGGCTTGGATGCAAGAGCAGCGCGGTGTTGATAAAGTGAGCGTTAGTTTGTTCAAGGTGGAAGATGGCGAGACTTTTCAAAAGGGAGTTAAGACGTCCATTTTCTCCTTTGTTGATCGCACTGATATGGAGCGTATCCTGAAAGAACAGCAATTAGGAATGTCAGGTGTTATCGATGATTCACAAGCCACAACAGTTGGTAAAATATTGGGAATCGATGCCATTATTTCTGGAAGTACCAATTGGAACGAGAACTACGAATCGGGCAGCACTCGTCGTGTTCGTAAGATTCGCGCGACCATTTCGATGAAGATTATCTCGGTTACTACAGGTCAGGTGTTGGCGATTATGTCGAAGGATATCACGAAGGAATCTGCTTCTTCCTACGATCCAAAAACAGGAAACTGGACCGCGATGACAGCTACGAACATATTGGTTGACCAGGCTTTTGAAGCATTGGTTAAGATGGCAGCTGATTATGTATGTCCCATCTTCGAACAAGTGAAGCCGGACTACCGTAAAATTAAAGTGAAAGATCACGCAATCAAGGGCAAGAAGGCAATGGAATTGCTCGAAGACGAAAAGGATTTCGAAGGGGCATTTACGCTCTACAGTCAAATTATTGAGATGGATCCATACTGCGCAGAAGCGCTTTGCAATATTGCTCACATCTACTTGACCTATGGAAATTTTGAAAAGGCCGTTGAATATTACAAGCAGGCTGCAGAGATTGACCGTGAGGAGTATGGAAAGGAATTGGCTTTTGGTCAAAAGAAGTTGGATGAAGTAGCTGTTTTGGCTTCTATCGGCATCACACTTCCAGTAAACGAGCTTTCCGGCAACGCCCATTCGGCTTCTGCAAAAGCAGTTAAGACCCGCGGTGGTAAGTCGGATCGTTATGATGTTCTTACGGGCCCAGAGAAGGGAGCGAGCTTAGTTAGCAAAGTTCCCGGAGATACGGAGTTCGAATTGCTAGGTGACAGCGGCGATTTCGTGAAGATTAAGTTGATGGGTGGAAAGGAAGGATATATCCTGAAGGATAACGTGAAGATGTAATTGGGTACTGAGTACTGGGTACTGGGTACTGAGGAATGAGGGCTGCAAGTTGTTGCGGCCCTTTTCTTTTATGAATGAAAAGGAGGAGCGTCAACTCTCTCTTTGCATTCGAAAAAAATGCGCTTTAAATCAGTTTATTGAAAATCATTGCGACATTTTGGGTTTGTCAAGCAGTCATATTAGTAAATGAAACAAGTGTTGTTTACATTAGTGTTCACAATGAATCTTACCATCACCCCTGAGAATGCAGCGCTCAACGAACGCTTAGAAGAGTTGCATAGACACTTTCTGGAATCATTTACACGCCACAAATACATGGTGGAGGATGAGTCGCCTATTTTGATCGCACTTTATCTCGATCAGTTGGGGCAATTGCAGTTGCAACTCCTCGAGAGGCAAACAGAGGTTTCGCGGTTGAAGATGAAGATTGCGATGATTCATGCGGCACTCAATCGCAATGAAAAGCCCGACCTGCAGCGCATTGACAAGGAGATTCATCAAAAGCTGGAAGGCTATTACCGTGAAATTGCAGAACGAAGTAGTCAGCTTGATACGGCCTCCAAAATGCTCGGAAGTTTGCTTTCGGAAGAAGAAGCGAAGAAGTTGAAAGAAGTCTTTTACGTCTTGTGTCGCCGACTGCATCCCGATTTGAATCCGCAGCAAACAACCCAAGAGGCAGACCTATTCATCAAGGTGAAGGCCGCCTATGATTTACAGCAGCTCGATGAGTTGCAGCGCATATTGCTCTACCTCGATATGCGTGAAAGTTCCGACTTTACCTCGCATGTAACCGATGAGAAGAAGCAGCGAATTGAACACTTAGAGAAGAGCATCGCCGGATTGAAGGAGAAAATGGCGCAATTGGAAGGGGCCTTTCCATTCACGATGCGTGAGCTGCTAGGCGATGAAGGAGCGCTTGCAGCAAGGCAGAATGAAATTCGTACGGTCATTCAGGCGCAAGAAGAGGAGATTATAAAGCAACAGACCATCTTGGATATCATCGTACATGAATAATTCGATAATTCCAATCACACCTGGACTTTTAGCACTGCTGAGCAAGGGACAAGCCGGTGTAACTCCATTCACTCAGGAAATTTTTCTGCTCGAGATACAGGTCGCCGGCACGTATTACGCCGAGCGACTATCGGAGGTTGAAGCACGCATTTTACCCGAGCAGGTCCTCACGATGAAGCGTGAACCCAATAACACATACGATGAGCATGCTATTGCATTGTACATCGATGAGGTGCGCGTCGGATATGTGCCCGCCAATCTGAATTTGGTTTGCTCTCGGTTGATGGATGCAGGCAAGTTGTTTTTTGCGCGTGTGGTAAGTTCCAAGCGCGATGGCGAGTGGATGCAGATTGTTGCGAATGTGTATATGGTGGAGTAGTGGGTACTGAGTACCGAGTACCGGGTACTGAGTACTGGTCAGTGGTTTGGATTTACACCTGTCACCTCATATCCACTTCCCAGTCCCCAGTTCCTGGTCCCCAGTCCCCAGTCCCCACTTTTTACCTATCTTCGCACCCGACATGAGGCAACTCACCCTGATCGACAGTAAACTTCTACACCTGATAATTACCAGGCTGTCGTGTCAGTTAATCGAAAATCACAACGACTTTAGCAATGCGGTTATTATTGGCATGCAGCCGAGAGGTGTGTTATTGGCTGAGCGCATTGTGGAGCAGCTGCAGGTGATGCAGCCGAAGGTTAAGATTCCCTATGGCGTTGTCGACCCAACGTTTTACCGCGACGATTTTCGCATCCACGATAAACCGCTCATTGCTCGTAAGACAGACATCCCGTTTTCGCTGGAAGGCAAGCACGTGATTTTCATTGATGATGTGCTTTACACCGGACGCACCATTCGCGCCGGGCTAGAAGGCATCATGGAATACGGTCGTCCTGAAACGGTGGAGTTGCTAGTGCTGTTGGAGCGTCGCTTCACACGCGAGCTGCCCATTGAGCCCAAGTACATAGGCAAGAGCGTAGATAGTTACGACAATCAGCAGGTGAGGGTGATGTGGAAGGGTGACAGCGGCGAAGACAAAGTGATATTGCTAACCGAGAAACCATGATAAAGACGGACGAGAAAAACAAATTGAGCGTAAAGCATTTGTTGGGCATCAAAGACTTGACGAAGGCCGACATTGAGCTCATCTTTTCTCAGGCCGACGAATTCAAAGTGGTATTATCGAGGCCAATCAAGAAGGTTCCTTCGCTTCGCGATATTACCGTGGCCAACATTTTCTTTGAGAACTCAACCCGCACACGTCTCAGCTTCGAGTTGGCTCAAAAGCGCCTGAGTGCTGATGTTGTCAATTTTGCGGCTTCCAGTTCTTCCGTGAAGAAGGGCGAAACGCTGGTCGATACCGTCAATAACATTTTGGCGATGAAGGTTGACATGGTGGTGATGCGACATGCCTCTCCCGGTGCTGCCATGTTTCTGAGCAAGCATGTGGATGCGGCCATTGTAAACGCCGGCGACGGCACGCACGAGCACCCTACACAGGCATTGCTCGATGCCTATTCCATTCGTGAAAAGTTGGGCAGTGTGTCAGGTAAAAAAGTAGTAATCGTGGGTGACATCACCCATTCGCGTGTGGCCCTTTCCAATATCTATTGCTTACAGAAGCTTGGAGCCGAAGTAATGGTATGCGGTCCAACGACACTCATTCCAAAACACATCGAGAGTCTGGGTGTGAAGGTGGAACACAACCTACGCAAGGCGCTCGAGTGGTGCGATGTAGCCAATATGCTGCGCATTCAGCTCGAGCGGCAAGATGCCGGAGTTGCTTACTTCCCATCGCTTCGCGAATACAGCATGCAATACGGACTCGATAAGGTGTTGCTCAACAGCTTGTCGAAGAAGATTGTCATCATGCACCCGGGCCCTATCAATCGCGGAGTCGAAATCACCAGCGACGTCGCCGACAGCGATCAGAGCATTATTCTCGACCAAGTAGAGAATGGCGTGGCGGTGAGAATGGCGGTGATTTATTTGTTGGCGCAGGGGATAGAGAGCAGAGCTGTTTAAAAAGCGAATTAGTGAGTTTTGTCAGTCATTCTGCGCTAAGGTTATTGGTTGCGTAGGTGATGGTAACTTTATTGCATATTCACTATTCTCCAACACCCCATGCCCCCATCCCCTCAAAACATCCAAACCGAAATTGACGCTTCTTACCTCTATGGTGTTCTTGCCGAGCATGAGGAGGATGCAGTTATTGCCGGCGTGTTTCGCCAGATGAGTGAAATAGAACGTGGACACGCTGAAGCGTTTCTTCGTAAAAATCAGGCTGAGGGTGAACTTCAATTACCTGCTCCTTCTATGCGGGCAAAAACACTGAATCGCATTGGAAAGTGGTTTGGATATGAATATGTCTTGGGTGTTTTGATGGATACTGAAAAGAGCATCTCAGGTGCGGTCATCAGCGCGAAGGCGAAACACAATCAGCCCATCACGGGCAGTGAAACAAACCACGTGCGTATTCTCCGCTCGTTGCTCGAGAGCAATTTAAGTGTATCGGGGCCAAGCGTTGCACGTTTCGAAAAGCGACATCGTTCGGTTGGTGGTAATGCATTGCGTGCGGCGGTTCTCGGCGGCAATGACGGACTCGTCTCCAATTTCAGTTTGGTTATGGGGGTGGCCGGCGCAACACAAGGTGGAAGTAATGTGCTGCTCGCAGGAAGTGCCGGTATGCTTGCAGGGGCCTTGTCGATGGCACTCGGTGAATGGATTTCGGTGAAGAGCTCACAAGAGCTTTATGAGAATCAAATGGACCTTGAAATGGAGGAGCTCGAAACCAATCCGGAGGGTGAGTTGCGGGAGATTGCGCTCATCTACATAGCTAAGGGAATTCCCGAGGCACAGGCAAATTCGATGGCGCGTGAGATTCTGAGCGACACCTCACGTGCGCATGCATTTTTGGTGCGCGAAGAATTGGGCATTAACCCAGAGGAACTCAAAGGTTCTGCGATGGAGGCCGCGCTCTATTCCTTCTTTCTATTCTCTATCGGCGCTATCATTCCTTTGTTCCCTTTCTTCTTTGCTGAGGGCTATACGGCGATTTTGTTGAGTGTGGCTGCAAGCTCGGTCGGGTTGTTTTTTATAGGGGCCTCGATCACACTTTTCACGGGAAGGAAAGTGTGGAAATCGGGCATGCGTCAGGTGCTTTTCGGATTGATAGCGGCGGCCATCACGTATGGTATTGGTCAGCTGATAGGAGTATCCATTGCGGGATAGTGAAACTGTGAAATGGTGAAATGGTGAAAGAGTGAAGTAGTGATATGGTTATTAGTTACCACTTCACCACTTCACCATTTCACTATTTCACTATTTCACTATTTACTCAACAACCAACTTCTGCGCATACACCTGCTCGCCGCACACTACACGCACCGTGTAAAGTCCCGCTTCGAAAGCGGTAACATCTATGTTTTGCATATTGGCTGTTACGAGTGTGTTTGCAGCCATGCGACCTTGGGCATCGAAAATTTGCACGTTGGCAAACTGTGATGAAGAGGGCAGCGCAATAGTCAATACGTTGTTTGCTGGGTTAGGCCATATACCGAAGTTGGCGGCATTCACTTCTTCCGTGTATAATACACCGGTGCTTAGAATCAACTGAACATCGTCGATGTAATAAAGGCCATCGCCTTGTGTATCGTTGGTGCCGAAGAAGTCGGCTGCCGCCAAGATGTTCTCGCCTGGTGTGCCATTGGCATTGTTCAGTGACCACTGCCAGTTATTTACCATAACTCCGTTGATGTAGATATAACCCAAGTCTAGGTCCAAATCAGCTGTTACCTGCACATCGAACCATTCGTTGAGAGCAACAGAAGTGTCTCCACCCTGAGCACCTCCTGTAACCCAAGTAACGGTTCCATCGTTAGCGAAGAACACATCTGCAGCCCACTCCCATGTATTAGGGGCAGTAGTCCATGCATGCATGACATTGAAGTATCCGCCTGCATCGGTTAACAGCATTTTGAATTTCAAATCATACTTCCCGCTAGTGTAGGGACCAATTGGAAGAACAAGGTCAGTAGCCATGCCTTCGATTTTAGCGCTATTAGTGCCGCTAAAAGCGACTACGGAAGATACAGCGCCATCAACTCCTGCTGATCCGTCCCAAGTGTCCCAAACAAGGCTTTGCTCTGCAACACCCAAATCGACTGCGTAAGAGTCAAAGTTGTCTTCGAATATCACGTTTTGCGCTGAAACGCCCAGGCTCATGACGAGCATAGAAAGAAAGAGTACAGGTTTTTTCATTTGATTTGGTTTTGATTAGGTGAGCAATTTAACCAAAAGTCCATTATTCGCTGCATGGCACCTTTTTTTGAAATCTACCCGGAACAATGATATTCTTGAGTTGTTTAATTGCTTCATGTCAGGCAAATCGGTCTGAGCATCTTATTTTTTTGTATCGTTATCGGTAAGAATTATGAAAAAGAAAATCCTCTTGGTTGTATTGCTGGTAATACTTATTCCCACAATAACTCAACTCTTCACCCTTATGGCTTCCAACAAAACTGAAAAACAACCCTACACAGTAGTTAAGAAGGAGAAGGACTTTGAAGTTCGCTTTTATCCGGCGGCCACGCTTGCTACTGTCATGACCACGGCATCCACCTACAAGGATGTGGCTTCACCGGGGTTCCGGAAATTGGCGGGGTATATTTTCGGTGGAAATCAAGAAGGCATGTCCATCGCAATGACGGCTCCTGTCCATATGGACATAAGCGAAACAGGTTCGACCATGAGTTTTGTAATGCCTGAGGGAATGACCCCCGAGAATTTACCGAAGCCCAACGATCCTTCCGTACACATCTCGACCACCAAACCGGAATACGTTGCAGTCATTCAATTTGGCGGTTACGCATCCGACAAAGACATTCAAAAACATGCAGCGAAACTCGAACAGCTATTGCAGGAACAAGGAATTAAGCACAGCGGTCACTTCCGCTTTCTCGGCTACAATGCGCCTTATCAGTTTCTGTGCAGAAGGAATGAGGTGATTGTGACAGTGGAGTATAGCAATTAGGTACTGGGGACGGGATACTGGGGACTGAGTATCCAGTCCCCAGTATCCAGTCCCCACGTATCTTCGCTCCATGAAACTTCATACCATCGAAACCGGTCATTTCAAACTCGACGGTGGTGCCATGTTTGGCGTGGTCCCTAAGAGTATTTGGCAGAAAACAAATCCTGCTGACAGCAACAACCTCATCGACATGGCCATGCGATGCCTGTTGGTGGAAGATGGCAAGCGCCTCACGCTTATTGATACAGGAATAGGTAATAAACAGAGTGAGAAATTCTTCTCGCATTATTTCTTGTTTGGCAATGATTCCCTCGACAGTTCTCTTCAAAAGCTGGGTTTTCACAGAAATGATATTACCGACGTTTTCCTAACACACCTCCACTTCGATCATTGCGGAGGCGCTATAGAATTGGATAAATCGAGCGGGCAGTTTCGCTCAGCTTTCCCCAACGCACACTACTGGACGAATGAACGCCACTGGCAATGGGC
>CAMAYP010000096.1 GCA_945862415.1 Chryseobacterium gleum
TGCAGGCTTCACCAAGGGAGAAGCCGACGTGCTGCGTAAGGCAATGGGTAAAAAGCAGAAGGACGTGCTCGATAAAATGAAAGGCAAATTCGTGGAAGGAGCAACCGCCAACGGACACCCGGCAGATAAGCTCGAGAAGATTTGGACCGACTGGGAAGCCTTTGCGAGTTACGCCTTCAACAAGTCGCACTCTACTTGCTATGCCTGGATAGCCTACCAAACAGCCTACTTGAAGGCGCACTATCCCGCCGAATACATGGCAGCGGTGTTGAGCAACAATATGAGCGACATCAAGCAGGTAAGTTTCTTCATGCAAGAATGCAAGAAGCAATCGATACCGGTTTTAGGTCCTGACGTGAATGAATCGAAATCGCTCTTCAGCGTGAACGACAAGGGTGAGATTCGTTTTGGGCTTGCGGCTGTGAAAGGAGTTGGAGAGAACGCAGTTGAGAGCATCATTGCAGAGCAGAAAAAAGGCCGCATCAGCACCATCTATGATTTTCTAGGACGTGTGGATGCGCGAGCATCGAATAAGAGAACCATTGAACACCTTGCGCTGGCCGGTGCACTCGACGCATTCGGGATTGATCGTGCAGCCTACTTTGCGCCCGATGGTAAAAACGAGACGTTCGGTGAAACGCTGGTGAAATATGCTAATGCCGTTCGTGAGAACAACAACACCTCGCAGGTATCGCTCTTTGGCGATAGTGCCGAAGCGAACATCACCGAACCTCAACCACCGAAAGTTGAACCGTGGGACACCATGACCCAGCTTTCGAAAGAAAAAGAGGTCATCGGCATGTTCATCAGCGGTCACCCACTCGACGATTTTAGTTTGGAAGTAAACACCTTTTGCAGCAAGGGTGGATTGTCGTTACTGCAAGCACTCGAAACCGCAAATGGCCGTGAATTAAAACTTGCAGGAACGGTTGTAGATGTGCTGGAGAAGACTGCGAAAAACGGAAATCTCTACGGAAGCTTCAAGCTGGAAGATTATGAAACCACCTCCGATTTCATGATGTTCGGTGAAGACTGGCTGAAATTTCGGCACCTCATTGCTCGGGGCGGAAAGCTATTTGTCGTCGGGCGTGTTCAGCAGAAGAGATTCGGTCAGGATACGAATTCACTGGAATTCCGAATCAACAAAATTGAATTACTGGGGGACATTCGCGCCAAGATGGGTCGCTACCTCGACATTATCATCCCCATGCACAAATTGAACGACGACCTCATTGAACGCATTGCCACAACCTTGAAAAACGGCACAGGCAAAACACAAGTGCGCATGCGCGTGATGCATGAACAAAGCGAGTTGCTGTTACCATCCAACAACTTCAACAAAGTGAATATTGACACGGAAGCTTTGAAAGAGCTTCAAGAAATTGCGGAGATTGAATTTGAGGTGAGCGAAAGTTGAATGTCTTCTATTTCACTTCTGCGAATCAGTGATTGGACCTAAAACAGTTATCGAGGCTCCAGCATTTTGCGCATTAATTGTTGTTTAATCCTGAACTAATGGCGCCGAGTTTGTTCTTGAACAGCTTCTCCTTTTGTATTGCCTCTGCGGCTGTAATTGTGCTTGGCAATAGCATCAATATTGAGAATTTAAAGTTATTAGCGTAATCACTATTTCGTTGAACTAAGTCTTTCAATGACTTATTACCACCATGACCTCCTGTGGAGACATATGACATCCATCGACCCCAAATTCCATCATCACCATAAGCCGATCCCACATATAGTTTGCCTGATTTGCTGTCATTTATTAAGTAAACTCCCTTTGTAGCGGAAAGCATTTTCCTCCAGTCGGGATACTGATTTCGCGCAATCTCTTGAAGCTCATCAAATCCCAGAATGAAATCGAAATAATCAGTAAAACGACGATAATTCAAACCAGGTTGAATCTCAACAACTTCTTTTGTGTTTGTAATTAACTGCTCCCATTTAATTGCGGCTTTGCCCCAATCAATTATTACTCTTTCTTTTAAATCATCAAAACCGGAGACTTCTTCTAATTGATACTGAAACTGAAATTGTCCGCCATCCACACTTAATTGTTTTGTAGGTAACCTCCGTCCACCTATAACCTTAAAAACGCCTATAAACCTTGAACGAGTCCCTTCCTCTCCAATAAATGAAACGATAAAATCTACGCCACCAAAAACATCCCGACCCTGTTGACTCTGATACATGAGAAATGAAGATTTATCATTTCGGTACATGCTATACAAATCAAATTTTACATCCTTGTGTCTAACCATTTTGATTCTAGCATCACTAGAAAGACCTCGATTATAAAGTAATTCCTGAATAGTTATCACTGCATCACAATTTTGTAATTGACATCGAAAAAAGCATCCTTATAATTTCTGCAACAAATACATATCGGCCAGCACCAAGGCCGCCATGGCTTCAACAATAGGCACTGCACGCGGCAACACACAAGAATCATGACGTCCTGCTGCTTCCAGCAACACCTCTTCGCCTGCTGTATTGCTTGCTTGTTGCGCTTTGCGAATGGTCGAAACGGGTTTAAAGGCAACGCGAAACACGAGGTCATTTCCATTCGATATCCCACCGGAAACTCCGCTTGAACGCAGGTTGTTTTCAGATCCGTTCAAGTGAGTGCAGGCAAAACCATCGATCAATTCAAACCCTTGAGCGGCGTTGATGGAAAGCATCGCGTGAGCGAGCACTGCGTGAAGCTTATCGAACACGGGTTCACCAAGTCCGGCGGGCAAGCCTTTACATACGCAAATAATTGTCCCACCAACACTATCACCTGCATCACGCGCTTCTTCTATGCACGATTGCATGTGTGTGGCTGTGGTTTCATGCGGACAACGCACTATGTTATTATCTACCTGAGATAAATCGAGTTCATTATAGCGCACAGGCACTTCGATGTGCTTCACACTGTGCACATAGGCTTGAACCGATATGCCAGCTTTTGCCAACAGTATTTTCGCGAACGCACCACCCGCAACGCGAGCAGCCGTTTCGCGTGCGCTGCTCCGGCCTCCGCCGCGATAATCACGAATGCCGAATTTCTTATCCCATACCTCATCGGCATGACCCGGACGATATACCTCTGCGAGTTCGTCATAATCGGACGGCTGCTGATCCTCGTTGTACAAGACAAATCCGATGGGTGTACCCAGCGACGTTTGGTTCCAAACACCCGACAGCACTTCAATACGATCTGACTCTTTGCGAGGCGACGTAATAGCACTTTGCCCGGGTCGACGACGATCCAGTTCAAACTGCACATAATCAATTTCTACTTTCATGCCCGCAGGCATGCCATCTATAACCCCGCCGATAGCAGGGCCGTGCGACTCACCAAATGTGGTGAGGCGAAAGAGTGTTCCAAATGAATTTCCGGCCATAGAGCGAAGGTAATGACAATTCTATGTGCTCTATGATCCATCCGATTCCACTGAAACAGGCCAAAAAGACTTGCTAAAAAAAGAGCATACGCTCACAGTTATCAATGCCCGTGGCAGTGAACCTCGAAGGTTGTATCGTTCACTGCGTAGCCCGACGCTTCGATTGCCTCCAACTCATCGCCGCAGTACTCTCCAATTTCGACTTCCGCGCCGTTCAGATCATAATGGCACTCATGGCACTTTTTCATGCAGGAAACAGCCATCAGAGCGCAAATACAAACCGAGAACAAAATCTTGAATTTCATATTGAAAGCTTTTACTAAAATTTAATTTGAATACCGAGATAGACATTTCTACCCGGTGCAGGCATCTCTATATTTTTAAGTCTAGACAAATGATCAATGTACCGCTCATTCAACAGGTTCTTCACCCCCATACGGAATTCCCATTGTTGCTTTCCAGAGTATGCAAATGCAAGGGCAACATCCAGTAGCTGATACGCATCACTGGGCGATTCCATGTAAGCTACCTTGCGTTGTGCATCCATAAAGGTATGCATCACATTTAGTTCACGCAGCCCAAATTTCCGACCTCCATGAAATGAATACTTTAAAGCCGTTTGCAATCGCTGGGGAGGCAAAAGCGATACACTGCTATTGGCGGGTGTTCGCGTATTGATATATGACCAAGTTGTTTCTATATGAAGATCGTGTGCGAAATGAGGGTGATAATGCACTCCCACATCGTTGCCATAAAACGACACGTGCGAGAGCGATTCATAGCCAAACGCCGGTATACCTTCCACTTCATAACCCAGTGGCTGCAGATAAATGTAGTCGCTAATAGCATTAACAAACGGGTTATACAAAACCACCAGATGCTCGCCGGTGATTTCAATGGTGGCATCTACTTGCTGAGCATACTCGGGTTGAAGATTCCTATCGCCCACCTCATAACGAAGAGCCCCATGATGAAAGCCGTTGGATAGCAACTCTGTTAGGTGCGGAGCCCTGTAACCGGAAGAATACGAGGCCCGAAATGTTGCCCACTCGGCGTGAAAAACACCACCCGCTGAAGCATTCACCCCTTGATATCTTCGATGGAAAACACTGCCCTCGATATAGGCATTTAAATACCTCACATCGTAGCGCAAACCTGCCTGTACATTCCAACGTGAATTGCCGTATTGGGTCGTTACAAATAAACCCTGATCGAACGTCCTAGAATTTGGAACAAGTCGATCTGAGGCGTTATCGGCATTCGCATTCCATTGATGCATGCCTTGCGCTCCGGCAATCAATTTTAGCTTATCGCCGGCCAGGCGCTTCACATATTTAGCGTTGTAGAGTGCATTTGTCAGCGACATGCTCAAACTGGGAATCGTCACCTTCTCATCGTATTCAATGAGTCGATTGGACGTTACACCCGCCAGCAATTGCAACTCTGAACTTTCGCCAAACCATTTATTATCAAACGATGCAAAATGATTATTGAAAAGCTGCGCCGGCAAGGTATACGACCGTCGCTGCGTTGCGACCTGAAACGTTTCGGGTGTTGCTGTCGAATCGTGCGTATGCCCGGGAATGCCTGTAGTAGTATTGCTAAAGGAATAACGCACATGGTGAACACTGCGTTTTCCGTTAAACGAAACAACAGACTTTAGCAAAGCCTCATTGAAACGAGAGTTCTGGGCAAACCTGCCATCAGGCAATCGGTAATCGGCATGGTTGGCATAACCGGCGCCGAGTTGCCAACGTATTTTTTCACGCGATTCACGATACATGACACGCTGCGTAATTCCCATGGTATTGGTCTGAAAAAGGGTCTTCGATTCACCTTCCCTAGAACCAATGGCTGCATGCGGCTGATCATTGAAGTATACCACTCCACCCAATGCATCTGCTCCGTAAAGCAAAGAAGCCGGTCCTTTTATTACCTCCACATTGCCCAACCCCAATTCCGAAATCCCCATTCCATGATCGCCTCCCCATTGCTGACTTTCAATTCGAAGCCCGTTCATGAGCGTAACCACGCGCATTCCCTGCATGCCTCGAACTACAGGCTTCGCAATTCCATTGCCCAAGCTCGACTGATACACACCGGGAATTCGTGCAATTGCCTCGCCCATGTTCATGGCCGCGATGGCGGTAAGGTCATCGATTTTACGCGATTCGATATGAAACGGATTTTCGGACTGCGCCTGCGACATTGCGCCCGATACGGTAACCTCGTGCAAATCGAGATGCTTTGGCAACATGCGCACCACTAAAGGCTCATCCGACTTCACCAAAAGAATACTGGTGGTTTCATATCCAAGCGCTATAAATCGAAGGTGGAATGCGTTCAAATCAGGTGTTCTTAGTGCGAATGAACCGGTGCTATCCGTTAGCGTAGTTTCATCACTTTCCACCAAATAAACCGACACAAAAGGAATTACAGATGAATCATTGGCGTCATAAACAGTGCCCACCACGCTTTGAGCAATGGCCTGGTTGGTCGTCAAGATCAACAACAAGGAGTACACACTGCACTTCCGAATCAGCAGCCAATAAAACAGTATCTCTTGTTTACCCGTTCGCATCATAACCACTATGGGAAAATGCTAAAATGAAAATCGTCGTAGTGAAACAGGGATGGTTCACGATTAGTCAAATAGCAACTCAGCTTGGTATTCGGACGATTCAAAGGCGGCAACACAAACGACAGGTCGAGGTGTTGCCATGCAGAATCCGGCTTGATGAAATCCTTGAGCGACCTCACCTCGTTGTACACTTCTTTACCATCCACACTCATCCAAAGCACTACATCCGCATTGATATCTTGCTGTGAAAGTACTTGTATGCTCAACCAAGCTGCATGATAGCCATCACCTGCATTCTGAAAGCCCTCCCACTCCATCGTCAAACCGGAAGAATAATCGGGAGTGCAACAAGCCGCGCCCTTCCCTTCAAATACTGTATCACGTGTAAGTTGATAACCCCGCCAGCGAGCTGAATCAGCCTCCTCAAAACCCATGCGCTCGTCAACAAAAGCGGCATCGTTTCCGATTCCCAAGAACTGCTGTAACGTCTGCTCATTGCCTTCATCGCGGCGACACACTGTAATTCTGCCGTTGCTGCCAACTACTTCCACGCGAGAAAGAATTTCGGGAAAGTCGCGGTACACGTTATCCATGAAGTACTCATTCTGAAAAACGACGTAGTCAAATATCCATTTGTTGAAGGCATGCTCAACCATCCACTTCGGCGTATGCATCACCACCAGTCCTTTGCGGTCCATCAGGGTATGCGGCAAGTTGGGAGCTACTGCATCTACCACCAGAACGATGGCATCGCGCGATACACCCAACTCATCCAGAAATACATCCGCGCCCGTAAAATTCTCAATCGTGTTTTGGGTTCTGTCGTTCACGCCCATTTGATGACGGCTTCGCTGAGAGCGCTGCGGCATGCGAAATGCTGCGCTCACAAACACGATTAATACTGCCATGTAAGCGACTCGCATCCTCTTACTCCGACCGGATGGTAAGTAAGCCAGCAGCAACACCACCAGCAACACACAGGGCAGATAGAACGTGTCGAGAAAATAATAGTCGTGATACTGGAATTGCTTCAGCATGGCTGCAGCAAAAAGAACACACCCTACAAAATATGTCAGCACGTAGAGCCCAAAACGCGACAGAGGGCGTTTACTCGACCACTTCGCAAACCTGACCACTCCAACAGAAACCAGGAGTATCAGCAACGCCCAATAATGAATCGAAGAGAAATACGCAAACCTCCAATGCTCCCAAACATAGCCCAGCAGAAACTTAACCTCTTTGATGCTTTCGGCCGGCAAGAGCCTATTCAAAAACATAGAGCCATATTCGTTTCGCAACGCATCGTTGTGGTGACGGTATGCAAAAAACACCAGTGCAACAACCAGCACCGCCGCAACTCGTTTCCACGGAACCTTACGGTTTTTAAGCACATCCAGAAACTCCAAGCACAGCACAGCTACAAAGGGAATTACGAACGTGGTTCGACTCAGTAAAGCGAGCGCCATGCAAACCATGGTAACCATAAAATAGCGCGGCTTCTGCTGCTCCCGGAAACGGAAATAGTAATAGACCCCTGCGATGATCAGCGACAACGAGGGTATGCTCGGGAGAAGCGAGCCCTGGTAATACACAAAAACCGGCGACAAGCATGCGAAAGCCAACACGATGAATGCCTTCACTTCATCCTTCAACACGAGCAGAGAGAGTTTACCCAAATAAAACAAGCCAACAATTCCCGCAACAATTACATACAATCGAAAAACCCACGCTTCACTGCATCCGAAGAGCCGCATGATAATCGCCACCAGATAATCGTGCAACGGCAAATCGACTGCGGTGATGGTTGACGCGCTTTGATCAAAAAAATCGTGCGGATAGATGTGATTGAGCACCTGTGTTTCGGGGTGAAACAAATCAAATCCATTGCGGAGGAATCCATTTGTCAGAGCCAATCGATCAACCTGAGCCCATGCATGAATGTGGCCCGGAAACTCGAACAGATAGGGCCACTGCAAAATCGCTGTTGCGACTGCGATAAAGAGAAGAAGGATTATTTCGAATCGGAATTTCAAGGGGTAAAATGAGTTTTCAAAAGTAACCCTAGTTTTTTTGAACCGCAGAGGCGCAGAGAACGCAGAGAAAAAAGGTTCAAACGTAGAGAATTCAATGAATGCAAATCGTTATTCTCCAATATTCTTTGCATTCTCTGCGCCTTTGCGGTTAACAAAAAAAACTACCTTCGCCCCCATGTCGCGCATACTCATAAAAAACATCCAATCGCTGTTGGGTGTATACGAAACCGCACCCAGGCTGATAGCAGGCCAAGCTATGAACCAACTGCCGAGCCTCAACGATGCTTGGTTGGCCATCGAAGATGGTGTGATAGTGGATTTCGGCACGATGGCCGACTGGCCCGGCATCAGCGATTGGCGCGGATTGGAGGTTATTGAAGCCGACGGCCGACTGGTGCTTCCCACCTGGTGCGACTCCCACACGCACACCGTCTATGCAGGTTCGCGCGTGGGCGAATTTGTGGACCGCATTCACGGCCTCACCTACGAGCAAATTGCTGCGCGCGGCGGTGGCATTCTCAACTCTGCTGCATTGCTTGCGGTTACCGAAGAAGAAGTGTTGGTTGAAGCGGCTCTCAAGCGCTTGAACGAAATGCAAGCCATGGGCACCGGTGCGGTTGAAATAAAAAGCGGCTACGGTTTATCACTGGAAAGCGAGCTCAAAATGCTCCGTGTGATTGACCGCCTGAAGCAAGTTTCACCGCTCACCATCAAAGCCACTTTTCTCGGCGCGCACGCCATTCCGAAAGAATACAAAGCCAATCCCGATGCGTATGTAGACCACTTGGTTGAGGTCATGATACCCGAGATTGCAAACCAACGCTTGGCCGAATACATTGACGTGTTCTGCGAAGAAAACTACTTCAGTGTCGCGCAAACCGAGCGCATTCTGGAGGCCGGCGTGAAATACGGATTGCGCCCAAAAACCCACGTCAACCAGTTCAATGCAATTGGCGGTGTTGCCGCAAGTGTAAAATACAACGCCCTCAGCGTCGACCACCTCGAGGTGCTGACCGACGCCGACATTGCCGCGCTGCAAGGTTCTTCAACAATGCCCGTTGCCTTGCCAGGCTGTTCGCTGTTCATCAAAATACCGTACACCCCTGCCCGCAAAATCATCGACGCAGGATTACCCCTGGCCCTCGCCACCGACTACAATCCGGGCAGCGCGCCGAGCGGCAACATGAATTTGGTAAATAGCCTTGCCTGCATGTACATGGGCCTGACACCCAACGA
>CAMAYP010000097.1 GCA_945862415.1 Chryseobacterium gleum
GAATCGCAACGAGTCGCTAGGCCAATAGCCCTCCATGAATCCTTCAATGTTGCCACGATTCCACGCCTCTTGTTGCTCATCCATTACACGTTGGATATTCCCAATGGAAGTTGCGTGTCCTTGCTTACGTTGGTTGGTATTGCAAGCTGACAAGGCAAAAGCACAGAGTATGGAGAAAAGTAGTTTCATGCTGAATGTTATGTGCGGCCTAAATGTACGAGTTCGGCAGTTGCCCAATCGGTAATCGCCTGCTGTAGTTCGTCTGACCGGTTCATGCGCAAGTTGAAGTCAATCATGCAATCGGCCTCAGTGGTCATGGCATTCTTTTCCATGTCGAGGTCTTTGAGCACTTTCATCACGGCGGGCATATCTGCATACCCGAAGGTGAGTCGGTAGCGATCCATGACCGGGCGCACTTCGATGGTAGCTTCTTCAATGCATAGTTTAGCCGATGTCTTGTATGCATCAATTAGTCCACCTGTTCCCAGCTTGGTGCCACCATAATAGCGCACTACGGCAATCAGAATGTTGGTGAGCTCGGCCGATTGGATTTGTCCGTAAATGGGCTTACCCGCTGTGCCCGAGGGTTCACCGTCGTCGTTGATGCGGTATTTGCTATAGTCCCAACCCAAGCGCCAGGCATAGCAAACGTGTGTAGCGTTGTGATGTTCCTTCCAAAGTGCATCGATGTGGGCTTTCACTTTCTCTTCGTTGCGAACAGGAAAGGCAAATCCAAGATGTCGACTTCCCAATACGCGGTATTGTGAGGTAGTGGGAGCGACAATGGTGCGATAGGTCGACAACTACGAAATAGGATTCATCATAACACTGAAAACCGTGATGCTGTTTGGGTCGCGGTCAAAGTATAATTTATCCAGTGCACCCAAAATGTTTTTAGCTCGGAAGTAGGAGGTGTGGAGGATGTTTTCCCCTTTGAGATTCCACTGAATCGTAAAGCTGCTCTCAGCTTCTTTGTAGCTCTTCACATATTCGAGCATACCCTTCAGCACTTCAATACGCGTTTCGCCATTGCACGAGTGGAAAAGGAAACTCTGATTGTGCATTGGGCTGATCGTAATAAGGCGCAACAATATGCCGCTCGGCGCCTCTTCAAACTGAAACACAAGGCTGTTTTGACCCAAGCCGATGTACTTCCCAATTTCGCCCTGCAATTGGGCTAACTCAATGTTTTTGTCTACAGTCATGAGGCAAATGTAGTGGCGAATGGCTAAAACAAGACCATGCCCCTAACCCAACACCAAATAACTGAAACCTAACACCTACCACCTAATTACTCTTTCCGCAAAATCTCACCCCTTTGTCTGACAATCATCATAAATCGACTTTATGAAGATTCTCATGTTAGCAACACCAAAACCACTTACCCATGAAACACATGATACTCGAACTTGAGAACATCGATTGCGAGGGCTGCGCGAATAGCATACGCCGAGTTTTGCTCCGACAACCGGGAGTGCTCTCGGTGCATGTCGAGGTAAAGTCAGCCAAGGTGAACCTCTCGTGTGAAGATGACCTCGACAGATCGCACGTGATAAATGCACTTGAAAATTTGGGATACCCGCCTCTGGGAAGAAATTCAATGCTGAGCATGGCAAGAGCCAAGCTGAGTTGCGAGTTGGGAAAAATCAGGCATCAGACCTACTACCAATCCTACAATGAAATGAATAATAGTTTGAGTTAAGGTTAGTTATATAAGTTGAACATGCCATTGAAAGCATCTGCTCGGTAAAGCATCGTGGTGAGTTAGCGTTATCCGACGGATTAAAAATGAGTGGCAAAAGAAAAGGCGGGTATCACCCGCCTTTTTTTATCTCACAAATCACCGTTACAGATGAAATTACTTCGTCACGGCTACAAAACGCTTCTTCTCCTGGATACGGCTTGCTTTACCGGTGAGGCTGCGCAAGTAGAAGATACGTGCACGACGCACCTTACCTCGCTTGGTTACAACCACGCTATCAATAAAGGGTGATGATACAGGGAAGATACGCTCTACGCCAACACCGCCGCTGATCTTGCGAACAGTGAATGTTGCAGTTGCTGCTGAACCTTTGCGCTGAATGACAACGCCGGCAAACTCCTGGATACGCTCCTTGTTTCCTTCAACAATTTTGTAGCTTACAGTGATAGTATCACCTGCAGCAAATGCCGGAATTTCTTTAACCGGGTTGAGCTTTTTTTCGAGTTCTTTAATACGGTTCATGATGCGTTTCTTTAAAAATGAATCCCCAAAACGGGGCGCAATATTACGACATTTCTGTTCTGAATGAGCGGTCGAATAAAAAAAAGTGGCATTTTTTTAATCAGTCGGCCTTTTATGCTTCCATCGTTTGTGCGACCACAACCAGTAGCGGGGCTCCTGGCGAATGTCGGCTTCCAACAATCGACTCATTTCTTCCGTTAGTTTGCCCTGCTCAAAGTCTCTTGGGCTGGCAGTAATCAACTCGTAATCAATGGCATAATTTCCTCTGGAAATTTTCCGAAGATGTCCGAACACAACTGCTAGGTTAAACTCCTTCGCATACTTCTCGGCGCCAAATAAGCAGGCTGTTTCTTGTCCTAAAAAATCTATCCAATAGGCTTTTCTCGGATTTGACGGCGACTGATCGATGGCAAAAACAGAAAAGTGGAGTTGGTCTTTATGCTTATGAAGCCATTCACCGGTTTCCTTGGTTGAAACCAACTCAAGCCCGAACTTGCCTCTGGTTGATCGCATCTTTTGGTCGAAATAAGGATTCGAAAGACGCTTGTAAATGGCCATTAGCCTGTGTTTAAAGTGAGGCGGAGCCGAAAGGGCCCACATTTCCCAATTGGCGTAATGACCTCCGGCCAGGATTGCGCTCCTTCCTTCAGCGTGAAGCGTATCGAGCACCTCGGTGTTGCGATGCTCAAAGCGCGCTGCCAAATCGCTTTCGCTTGCACTGAAATTCTTCAAACTCTCTAGCACCAAATCACAGAAATGACGGTAAAAGGCTTTTTCAATCGAGCGTATCTCTCCATCTGACTTTTCCGGAAATGAACGCTTTAAGTTGCCGCGGACTACCTTCTTCCGATACCCGACCCCATAATAGAACACGAGGTAAAAGAAATCCGAAAGCACATACAATGCTCGATAGGGAAGCAAACTGATGGGTTTTATGATCAGTGTGTACAATACTGCCGACATCATACACCTACCTCCAATTTCAACCCGTCGTATGCGATGTGCATGCCTGCCGGCAATTCCTGTTCAACTGCTTCGTGCAGCCCGAGCTGATGACTTATATGCGTAAACCACGTTTCGCGAGCTCCGATGCGCTTTCCAACTTCAATGGCTTCTTCCAGGGTGAAGTGTGAGGGATGCTTCTCTCTTCGCAACGCATTGAGAACAACTATATCCAGTCCTTTCAACTTTTCGTATTCCTCTTCCGGTATTACGTTAGCGTCCGTGATATAAGCGAAGTTGCCAATCCGAAAGCCAAACACAGGCAACCGCAAGTGATACACCTGTATGGGTTGAAATTCCACAGAGCCAATTTCAAATGGCCTATCGTCAATGATATTCAAGTCAATTTCCGGTACACCCGGATATTTTTTATCCGAAAATGCATAGGCAAACTCACGTTTCAATGCATCGGCCACTTGCTCCGTGCAATAGACTTGAGCTCTCCAGTTGTTAATGAAATTGTAGGCCCGCACATCGTCGAGGCCGGCTATGTGGTCTTTGTGCTCGTGCGTAAACACAATGGCCTCGATTGCGCCCACTCCTTCACGGAGCATTTGTTGGCGAAAATCAGGACCGGTGTCTATGATAAAGTTCTTGTTGTCAATGCTGAGCATTACCGAACTTCTCAGGCGTGCGTCGCGAACATCCGAGGAAGTACACACTTCGCATGTGCATGCTATGAGCGGAACGCCTTGTGAAGTGCCTGTGCCAAGAAAGGTGATGATCATGCGCGCGAAATTACTACAGCACTTGCATTGAGAGCACAAAACTAGTTCGTTAAGTTTCTGAAACGATTACGCCTTCAAACGCTTAGTTCAACTAAATTTGCCCGCATTCCAAAACATCCAAGTGGAACTCGAGCACGTCATATTATCTGCAAGTCAAAAGGCGCTTCGCGTAAATCTTAATCCTGAGATTTATGGCACCTTTGCGGAAATCGGTGCCGGACAGGAGGTGGTTCGCCATTTCTTTCGAGCGGGTGGAGCGAGTGGTACCATTGCCAAGGCAATGAGTGCATACGACAAGGATTTTAGCGATGCTATTTACGGCAAGGAAGAGAAGGGAAGGTATGTGTGCAAGCCGCGCCTCATCAATATGCTCAACCACGAGTACCGCCTCATGGAGGAGCGCCTCAAACGAAGCGAACATTCTGCCAAGAAATTTTTCTCCTTTGCAGATACCGTAGCAACGATCAATTATCAAAAAACCATTCAAGGCCACGGTTGGATGGGGTTAAAGTTTCAAACTGCCCCCGACAAAGCACCCAATATGGTCATACTGCATATGCGCCTCCATGAAATGGATGCCTTGGCGCAGCAGGCCTCTGTTGGTTTATTGGGAGTGAATCTGCTTTACGGTTGTTACTTTTTTTATACGAAACCCAAAGAACTCATTCTTTCGCTGTACGACAATCTGAATCGTGACCAGGTGGAAATTGATATGGTGGAAATGAGCGGTCCCGATTTTGACCATGTCGACAACCGTCTGCTTTCGCTGCACCTGGTGAAAAATGGAATGACCGACGCGGTTATTTTCTCGCCCGATGGCAGGAACATTCAGGCCGCGGATATTTTATACAAGAAAAATATTTTGGCCTTGCGAGGTAGCTTCCGACCGGTAACCAAGGTCAACATAGACATGATAATGAAGGGCTTTAAGCTCTTTGAAAAGGAATACAAGGTTGATCATAACAACGTGCAGGTGCTGTTTGAGATTACGCTCAATAACTTGCGTGCAGAAGGTGATATCGATGAGCAGGACTTTTTAGATAGAGCAGAAATTTTGTGTTCTCTCGGACAAACTGTTCTCATTTCCAATTACTCCAAATATTTCAAGCTGGTGGAGTTTTTCTCCAAACATACCAGTCGACGCATGGGAATTATTGTCGGAACGAATATGATCATGGAGTTGTTCAATGAGAAATATTACCGCGATTTGAACGGTGGGATTCTGGAGGCTTTCGGTATTCTTTTCAGCCGCGATTTGAAAATATATGTTTACCCATTTAAGGATGCTGAAACTGGTAAACTGCTTACAACGAAGAATTGTCCTGTGCACCCTCGATTGAAGCCACTCTACGACTATCTAATCTATAATAAGCGTCTCGTCGATATTGCGGATTATAACCCGGATGTGTTGGATATTTACTCGAAAGACGCGCTCGACATGATTCACAACGGGCATGATGGTTGGGAAGAATTGGTTCCTACCTATGTAGACACCATCATCAAAGACAACCGACTTTTTGGTTTTAGCCCCGACATTCCAAAAAATCCAAACTATCAGCCTCCAATAAAACAAAGCGAGCAGCGATTGAATCCCAATTAAACGGGCTCTATATCTGCCTGCAGTGTTTTAAACATACTTTCTATATTGCAATTACACCACGAAATACATCGCTGTTCAAATCCTAATGCATCTTGGGTGCTGATGGTACACGGAGCAGGGGGTAGTACTCGCACTTGGCGCAAACAGGTGGAGGCATTCAGCAAAGACTATCATTTATTGCTGATCGATTTACCGGGGCATGCCGGCTCGGCGAGCAAGACCGCAAACCAAGCCAACTACGACTTTGAGTGGATTTCCGAAAGCATTTGGGATGTAGTCGATTGTTATACCCAAGATACAATTCATTTGGTTGCTGTTTCTCTCGGCAGCATAATAGCCATGCAGATGTACGCGCTGCGCCCCAATGGTATTGCCAGTTTGCTCTTCTCAGGTCCGATTGTTTCACTCAGTCTTAAATTGAGATTCCTTGCTCGTACCGGTCTTATGATTGCCAAGATTATAGGCTTCCGTAATTTTTATGGCCTGATGGCGAAAATTGTCCTTCCTCGAAAGAACCACAAAAAGTCGAGAGAAATCTTTGTTCGCGAATCGAAATTCCTCAGCATTGAGGAATACCGCAAATGGACCGCCATGTACGGCAGTTACCTCGATCAAACCTTGCGCAAACTGTTTAGCTTCGAACCTCAAATACCCGTATTGCTCGTTGTAGGAGGTCAGGACCATTTGTTCTTAAAGCCAAGCATGCAGTATGCAAGGCGTTTTCAAAACATTACGATCGAAGTAGTTCAACGTTGTGGTCATTTGGTAAGTCTTGAACGATCTGAGGAATTCAACCGACGTTGCCTCGAGTTCCTTCGCAAGTTTTAGTGATACATTAAGTTATCGCGTTTTGTCTTGTATTCTCTTGAAAGGAATATATTCGCTCATATCTTAATTAACTTACCACGATGGAAGCAAAAACTCACGCGTCGATAACCGACCAAGTATCATCCATGGATGATCTTATCAACGAAGCTCTTAACCACAGAGCAATCAATCATCCTTACTTGATAGCTCTTAAGAACGGCGAATTCAAAAACATGGATGCCGTTCTAAAAGATTTTGCGCTGCAGTATGGGGCGTATAGCTCTTGGTTTCCGCGCTACTTGACGGGTGTGATTTCCAAGTTGGAAAGCCCCGAACACCGCGAGCATTTGCTCGATAACCTGGCTGAAGAAAGCGGGCATTTGCACGACGATGATATCGAAGCAGTTGCTGCTTTGGGTATCAAAGAAGAATGGGTGCAGGGTATTGCTCACCCGAAACTTTTCCGTCGCTTTCAGGATGCCATGGGAATAGACCGTAAGGAACCTATCGGCATTGAAGTGCAAATTTGGCGCGAGCAGTTTTTGAGCCTCGTACAAGATGGCTCTTCGGTTGAAGCTGTAGGCGCCATTGGTCTTGGAACCGAGTCAATCGTGAAGTTTGTATACAGACATTTGATTGAGGCTATCGAGAAACACACGAATCTGTCACTCTTTGATTACGTCTTTTTCCCGCTTCACACGGAGGTGGATGATGAGCACGGACTCATTTTGTTGCGCATTGCGGAAGAGCTTGCCGGCGAAGGCGAAGAATCAGCTTTGCAATTGCGCAAGGGCATGCTCAAAGCGCTCAACTTACGCGCATCGTATTGGGACAACATGTACGACCGTGCTAAAAAGATTGATGCGCAATCGTAAATTTATCCGAGAGATTGAATTTTAATTTGAAGGGATGGCTTGACTTGTTCAAGCCATTCTTTTTTCAGGATGCTGAAAACGGCTGTGTCGCGGCGTGTGCCATTGAGCCGGAATGCATGACTTCTAAGTGTTCCCTCGCGAGTTGCTCCCAACGATAAGATAGAGCGGATGCTGCGCTCGTTGAGTGTGTCGGCCATGAATTCTACTCGCTCCATCTCCATCTTTTCAAAGGCATGCATCAGCATGAGGTACTTTATATGTGCATTCAGTCCTGTCTGCTTGAAGGCATTACCCAGCCAGCTGTAACCAATAGCCAACCGGCCATTTCTGCTGTTTATTTGATAATAGCGGGTGCTGCCTGCGTATTGTTGAGCAGCCTTGTCGAATATAATAAACGGAAATGACTGATGCTCGGATTTTTCGCGAATGGCGTTGGCGATGTATGCCGCGAGTTGTTGTCTCCCGGAAGCATCTTCCAACCCGTATTGCCAATTTTCCGGTTCGTTTTCTGAAATGGAAAGCAAATGCTCCAAGTCTTCTGTTTGCAGACCGCGCAAAAGCACGCGCTCGTTTTCCAGTTGAAAGTCGTGGCTGAAAAAGTGTTCGGGCATTGGGCAATTGTTAGGATTGGGGCATTTCATTGATCCATGCTCTCACATATACTCGTGGTTTATCGCCATCCACAAAAGCCGTGCGATTGTGGCAGAGGAAGTGGTTGTTTACAAAGAGCATGTCGCCGCGCTCGAGCAGGAAACACATGGCGTGACCTTCTTCTGCAAAGTAGCCATCAATGGAATCAAGCAGTTCGGTTAAACCGGTGGGTGTAGGTTCTTTGAGTTTCTCTAGCGCCGATTCTATCCAATAACGCATGTATCTGAAAGTAACACCGCCTTCATGGTCGTATTGAAAGAGGGGAATGTCGTTGGCTCGAATGGCTTCTAAGTCTTGCACAGTGCCAGGTGTAATTACATCGCGGCAAAGGGGAGTATGAAGTAGTTCTTTCCATGTTGGATTTAGCTCTTCGAGGAAATTGAGCAAGTTGGCAGCATTGGTTATCAGCGATTCTCCTCCCGACAGAGCAGGTTGTAGGCAAAGAAGTCCTACTACATCGGGGAGATAATGCTTAGCTGTACTGTCGGTATGATAGCCCGTTTCTGCCTTAGTCTTCGAAACGGGAATGGCTTCTTTGGTATAGTCGAGTCCTCGGTCCTGCACATCGAAAAAGTAGCTATATCGGTTGTTGAGATACCCGAGCGATCGTGAGATCATCGCATAAAGCATGCGTAATTCTCCGTCGGAATAAGTGGGGTCGGCCTGAAGACGCAAGGCACCTGGTGAGTTGCGTAAGGCCTCCAGCCAAGCCGCGGGGCGATCTCCGAATAGCTCGTTTGAATGAAACGAGTACGTATTGGGTGCATTCAACCAATCGGTTGCCTTACAAAATTCATGTATTAACTGATCGGTCCAAAGGCGTGGAAGTTCCACTGAAATAGTTTGGACCTTCGGAAGCACATCCCACACCTGATGCAATGCGATTTTAGCTGTCATTTCTTTACTTTGAAAGCTACGTGGAGTGGAAGGTCGATTAGTGGCGTGAAAAATTCAGGGTCTAGCTTAACATGCTCATCATTGATGTGTAGCTCATACACTTCCGGCATGGATTGGAAACCAGCAGTTCGCATGGCCGTGAAGTAGTCTTCAAATGTTTTATGCACGCATTGAACCCCGACCGCTATTCCATCGCGACGCCAAATCTCACCCGGAAAAAGAATGTTTCTTCCACTGAAATAACCACCTCGCTTTTCGAAATAGAATGGGTATTTATCCTGTTTTAAAAAGGCCAGTGAAGGATGCGGTACAGAAAAAATAAAATATCCGCCCGGCTTAAGTTGATTATATACTTTCTTCATCACATCAGCCGTATCAGGGGCATTCAGGTAA
>CAMAYP010000098.1 GCA_945862415.1 Chryseobacterium gleum
GCGGAAGCAATTCAGTATCGGAGTTTGGATAGAGAGAATTGGGCGGGCTAGCAACCCCATGTGTTCACTATGTTTGACGACGATTGGTTTTCAAGAGAAACTCAAAAAAGTATATGGCGTTAATTAAATCAGTAAGAGGCTTTGAGCCTAAAATGGGAAACGACTGTTATCTGGCCGAAAACGCAACGGTGTTAGGTGATGTGGTTATGGGAGATGAATGCAGTGTTTGGTTTAATGCCGTGGTGCGAGGTGATGTGAATAGCATCGTGATGGGCAATCGAGTGAATATTCAGGATGGTGCTGTAATCCATTGCACGTATCAGAAGGCTGCAACGACCATTGGCAATAATGTGTCGATTGGACACAACGCACTTGTGCATGGATGCACTGTACATGACAATGTGTTGATTGGCATGGGTAGTATTGTGATGGATAATTGCGTGATAGAGAGCAATAGTATTATTGCCGCTGGCGCTGTTTTACTCGAAGGAACACGCGTAGAAAGCGGAAGCGTATACGCGGGAGTTCCGGCTAAAAAAGTGAAAGAGTTGAGCAAGGAGTTGTTTGAAGGAGAAGTGCAACGCATTGCCAACAACTACGTGATGTATGCCTCCTGGTTTAAGTAACTCGACCGAGTAGCAAGATATAATAGGTGAACTGGGTGTTACTATGCCAGTAATTAAGCAGCCTCATTTTTTGGATTTGAGTCTATTAATCTCCTCCTCAAGCAATCTAATGTACTTTTCCATGTAGTCATCATGATGAATGTGTTGAGTAGATACTTCAATACCGTTTACAACGTTGTTATTCGAAATGTTGAATACCCGAGATGCGTCGAAATTTAGAATTTCTGAAGGCTGAACCTTCAAAACATCAGCTATTTGGTATAATCTAGATACGGTTAACTCGACCTCACCACGTTCGAGTTTGCTATATCCAGATAGACTCATGTCTAGTTCGGATGCCAATTGATCTCTTGTTAGGTTTTTAATCTCTCGGAATTTTTTGATATTTTCTGTTACAGCTTTCATGTTTGTATTTTAAAGGTAAATATAGCCATAATTAGGATAAAAAACCCTAAATAAGATTCCGCTGGAATTCGAAACATATGGATGTTTACGAAAATTTTTTTATGAAAATTAATATATTCCTACCGCTTATTTGGTTTTGCTTAGTTTTTTCAGCACAAGCACAACAACTTCTAATCAACGGAGACTTTTCGAACTCATGGAATGGCTGGCCGGAAACATCAAACTCGAACTTGACTGCTCAGTTTTCGAATGGAAACTATTGCCCCCAATTTGCAGGAAATCCGTATGTTTATTTTGGCGATCAAAATGAATCTACTGGTGCGAATAATATGATTGAGGGAATGTATCAGACAGTTACACTTCCATCAAATGCTACATCAATAACTCTTTCCTTTAAACTTTCAATCAACACTTTAGAAGACAATCCTATTCCTTATGACTTTTTGAAGGTTAATCTACGGAGTGCATCTGGTTCACTGCTTACGACGATTTGGAACATTGATAACTCATATGGTTATTATGGTCTTCCCGGTTGTTCGCCCTGGTTTGCAATTTCATCGTCGATTCCATCTTCGTATTTTGGACAAACACTTCAACTAGCAATTGAATGTACAACCGATAATGTTCTTCCAACAATATTCAGAATTGACGATATTAGCCTTGTTGCAAACACATCTGGATCTTCGGGTTGTAATTATTCGTTGTCTCAGAATAGTTATGTTTGTCCAAACTCAGGCTCGAACACTTACAACAACGCTGTCCTTGTTTCAACTGCAAGTGGTTGTTCTTGGTCTGCAACAGTCCTTTCTGGATCGAACTGGTTGGCTACCGGATCGACAGGAAACGGCACCGGTGCCGTTTCTGTAATCGTTAGCGCAAACACTAGCGCTTCTCCAAGAACAGGTATAGTTAGTGTTGGAGACCAAACGTTCACCGTAACTCAACCTGGTGCGTCATGCAGTTATGTATTATCTACGACCAATTATGTTTGTCCAGACGCAAGTGCGAACACGTATTCATCGGTAAGCCTGATCAATACACAAGCAAACTGTTCATGGTCAGCAGTTGTGACTTCTGGGAATTCATGGCTTGCATGCTCTTCATCAGCTTCCGGTAGTGGACCATTGAACATTATCGTGCAATCTAATGAAACGAGTGTACCTAGAAATGGAACTATTTCGGTTGAAGGTCAGGTCTTGAATATTACACAGCCTGCGGGCAGTAGTGTTGGAGTGTCAAATTCAAATATCAAGCATTTCAAAATATGGCCATCCCCAGCTGAAAATGAAATTAACTTCGAGGGTCTTCAATTAAATGATTTAATAAGCGTTTATGACTGTCGAGGATTTTTGATACTATCAGAAATTGCAAACAACGAAAGTATCAGATTAAATGTCTCAGATTGGTCGAGAGGAGTGTACTTTGTTTCCGTCGGAAGTCAGACAACGAGATTTCTTCTTAATTAAATGTAATATTTGTTGAAGGGGCTATCATTTCTATGATAGCCCTTTTTTAATTGTTGCTGATGTTTAATTAAACCGGAAGCGTTAAACTACTATCGTCCCAACTTTTGTTTGTTGTAAAAAATCTTGACGCAAGAAGTCGCGGCTATAACTAAAGCAAGAAATGCTTAAACAGCTGCAGATTTTGAAATACAGGGATTCCCACCAAGAAGGTGTAGGAATTGAGCAAGGAATTGTTTGAGGGCGAGGTGCAACGCATAGCCTCCAACTATGTGATGTATGCTTCGTGGTTCAAATAGTTATAGTCGCTTACGAACGATATCTTCAAGTAAATCTATCCAGTCGTCACCATCATTTAGGCTGGGCACCAGCTGCACTTTTTCACCGCCGTGTTCTTCGAATAACTCCTGATATTCTTCGCCGATTTCGATGGTTGTTTCCAGACAGTCGGCCACAAATGCCGGAGAGAAAACGAGCAATTTCTTTGCGCCTTTTTTCGCAAGCTCTTCAATGACTTTGTCGCTGAATGGCTCAATCCACCCCCCTCCTAAGCGCGATTGAAACGAAACTGTATAATGTGAGCTATCAATTCCGCAACGCGCAGCTATTTCGCGGCTGGTAGCGTAACAAGTAGCTTTATAGCACAGTTTGTTTTCGTCGTTGATTTCGTGTTCGCACGAGTGATTTTTACACGCACGGTCTTCGTAAACCTTGTCGACCTGTCTTTCCGGAAGCCCGTGATAACTGAAAATGACATGATCGTATGAAGCGATATCGAATTGTTTTGCTCGATTGGCGAATGCTTGCAAATAGAGTGGGTGGTCCCAAAACTGATTGATGAACTGTATTTCAGGAAATACCCACATATCGCGCATGATGCGCATGCATTTATCGATTACTGAGCCCGTGCTTGCGGAGGCGTAGTGAGGAAACATCGGAAGAACGATAATCTTGTCGGGACCCCATTTGACTATGCTTGAAAGAGCCGCCTCAATTGACGGGTTTTTGTAGCGCATGGCCAAGAAAACCTTTGTTTCGTTGCTGTCGTTTTTGAAGCGCTCCTGCAGTTTCTGTTGTGCTTGCTTACCATAGTAAATGAGCGGCGAGCCTTCCGGTGTCCATAATTCCTTGTAAACCTTAGCGCTTTTGCGATGCCGAAACGGTACGATGATACCGTTGACCAGTATTTTTCTACCAATCCAATTCACGTCAATGACGCGCGGGTCGTTGAGGAACTCCGTCAGGTAGGATGCTACGTCAGAAGGCTTTGGGCTATCGGGTGAACCGAGGTTGACCAGAAGTACGGCGGTTTTCTTTGGGGCAGGCATGATTCAATAACAAGCGAACAATCGAAATCGTTCGGTTTTAATACAGTTTGGCAGCATCGGTTCGAATGAAACGGTTTACAGCATAAACCGTAGCAACGCCGCTTAGGAAAAGCCCGATGGTCAGCACACCTCCAATCAACGCAAGGAGGCGCTGTTTCTCTTGAAGAATGTTGATCATGTCTTGCAGGTCGGCCCGGAATGCATACAGTAGCATGAACAAAGTGGCTAAAGCAAGCATGGACGCCAGAAATCCGAACCAAATGCCGCGGCGTAAAAATGGCTTTTGGATAAACCAATGTGTAGCGCCGACAAGTTGCATGCTTTTGATAAGAAAACGCTGAGAGAAAATCGCGAGCTGAATGGTGTTGACGATGAGGACAATTGCAATGATGAGCAACACGACACCAATTAGAGAGATCCCCAAGCTCCACTTGCTTAGGTTAGCGTTCATTTGGCGCAGCAGATCGTGTTGAAAAACCACCTCATTGACAGAAGCGTTTTTTTCGAGCTCTTTTACGATGGTTGCTAGTTTTTCTTCCTCGCTGTATTCCGGCTTGACATGAATGTCGATAGAAGCCGGCAAGGGGTTGTAGCCAAGGAAGTCGACGAACTCTTCGCCGAGCTCTTCTTTCATCATTGCAGCGGCGTCTTCTTTCGAAAGATAGGAGGCCTCGGCAGCGTAGGGCTCACCTTCGATGTGCTTCTTAAGCAACTGCACATCTTGCTCTTCCACGTCGTCGGCAATCATGAGCTGCACAACTACCTGGCCTCTGTAGTGGCCTGTTACGGCGCTTCCCAGCAAAGAAACCATTAGTAATACACCCACTAGAACGAGCACCAGCGTTATACCGATAATAGTCGATATGGAAGAGATGGTATTGGCGGAGGTTTTAAACGGCGACCTTTTCATGCGGAACGAAATAAAACACCAGAACCCAATGAATAGTGATTCAAACGTTTTCTTGTGAACAACGCGCTATGGAATCATTCCACCGATACTACAGAGCCTTCGAAGAGCAGGTCTTCACCGGCCAGCGGATGATTGAAGTCCAGCACGATGGAGTTGAGTTTCACTTCGCAAACAACACCTTCAATGATATCGCCCTCCGGGCTTTCAAGCGGAATAATTTCTCCTTCCTGAAAAATCTCCTCATCGAGCTCACCATCTTCAAGAAACATGCTTTTAGGGTATTCGATGAATAGGCCTTCCTGTTCTTCTCCATAGGCGTCTTCACAGGCGATAGAGATGGTAAACGTATCGCCGACAGTGAGTCCGGATAGGGCCTCTTCAAATTTGGCAAGCATACCGTCTTGACCATAAACAAAACGCATAGGGTCATCTTGGCGGGTTTCTTCGATAAGTTCTTTTTCGTCGCCAACAACAAACAGGGTGTAGTGCACAGCAACTTCTTTTCCGGGAGCAATTTTCATGGCTGCAAGTTGCCGCTTTTTTGGTGGACGAACCAAATTTTATCCGATGAATATTCCATAGTGGAATACTCGGTATTTCAGCACGTCATTACCTTGCGAAAAAATAAGGCACATGAGAGCTTTCAAAAGAGTATTTGTTGGTTTGGTTGCATTGCTTGGATTGGCCTGCATCGCGCTTTGGGCGACCGATAACGAACATGTGCTGTATGGAATTCGCAAGACCTATTTGGTGGGCAAGAAGAATCCGGATATTGACGACATGCCGTATTTCGATGTTCGAAAAGTGAAGGCGGAATCACCTCGGCCGACGTTGTTATCGGCATATTATAACACGATGGATTTACTACCCGATGAACGGGCATGGAGCGATTCGATGGGCACCACAGCATGGTTGGTATATCGACATGACTCTTTGATTTACGAGGGGTATAATGAAGGCGATGCAACCACGCTGAGTAATTCATTTTCTATGGCTAAAAGCATTACCTCCGTATTGATTGGTAATGCAGTGGAAGAAGGTTTTATAGAAAGCATTGATGATCGCGTTGGAGAGTATCTGGACGACTACAACTCGGGCATGGATACGCTGCTAACGATTCGCCATTTGCTGGAAATGACCAGCGGAATACCCTTTGGAGAGAGTTATAGCAGTCCGCTCGGCTATATGGCGAAGTCTTATTATGGCAAAAATTTAACGGCCACCACGCGCAAGTATCACGTGCAGAAAGAGCCCGGAACACTTTGGGCGTATGAGGGAGGCAATACGGTTTTACTTGGAATGATCTTGCAAAAATCCACGGGCATGCGTGTTTCAGACTATTGTTCTTCAAGACTGTGGGGAGCCATAGGCGCTGAGCAAGACGCGTTCTGGAACCTCGATGATGCCGAGGGTATTGAAAAGACGTTCAGCGGATTTTATGCAACTGCCCGCGATTTCGCACGGTTGGGCCTCTTGTTTATGCATGAAGGGATAATGAACGGAGATACGGTGATTTCGCCTGAGTGGGTTCGCCAATCGCTCATGCCGCATGGTGTTCCTGATGAAAAGGCAGAAGCCTGCAACTGGTATGGGTGGCAGTGGTGGATTGGAGAGCACGAGGGACACCCGTTTTTTGCATGCCGTGGATTGCGGGGTCAATATGTGGTGGGAATACCCGACCTAGACCTTGTAATGGTTCGATTGGGGCACACGCAAAGCAAGGAGCGAATCGAACACATGCCGGCTGATTTGTTTCGATACATTGAAACGACGATTCGATTGTCGTCGGTAAACACATAGACAACACATGAAGAAAGACCTAGATATTGAAGAAGTGAGCGGTGTATACATCGCCTTTTTGCCAAACCGCGACCATTGGTCCGCGCACGTGATCAATAACCGCAAAGAACCCCTAGAAACAGTCATTGTAAATGCTTCAGGTGAGGGCAAGTTGGAGGGTAAAGACAAGCAAACGGCAACACTGCGTTTTTTGCTGAATGACATTCCTGCGGAGAGCGAGAAGCAGTTTGAGCTTCTTATGCCCGAGTCGTTGAACCTGAGTCATCGTTACTGGGTTAGTTATTACATCGGCAACAGGATTTTCGATAAGAAATTTGTTTACAAGCCGGAGATGTATGACGACGATTTGCAGGATTTACCTGTTTTTGGTTCACCCGGTATTTTACTCACCTAAAAACTGTATGCAGCATGCTAGACCAATTGAGCCTTGAAGACATTTTGTTTTTGGACATTGAAACTGTGCCGCAAGAGCGCGGTTTCGAAAACCTGGACGACGAACTGAAGCGGCTTTGGACAGACAAAAGCCGCTACTCGCGTGAAAAGCATGGAACAACCGTAGAGGAGAGTTACGGCGAGGCAGGTATTTATGCGGAGTTTGGAAAGATCGTGTGCATCAGTGTTGGCTATTTTTCAACACGGATGCATGAACGGGTGCTTAGAGTAACCTCCTTTTATGGCCACGATGAATACAAGCTGCTTGCTGATTTTTCGGAGCTGCTGGAAACGCGAACGAATCATCCATTTCGATTGCTTTGCGCGCACAACGGGAAGGAATTTGACTTTCCCTATTTGTGCAGACGCATGCTCATTCATCGCATCAAGCTACCTATATTGCTTGACATTGCCGGCAAGAAGCCTTGGGAAGTTGGTCATTTGGATACGATGGAGCTTTGGAAATTTGGAGACTACAAGCACTACACTTCTATAAAGGTGCTGTCAAAAATTTTCGGTATACCAACCCCAAAAGATGACATTGATGGCAGCCAGGTGCGATCGGTCTATTACGAGGAGGGCGATCTGGAACGAATCGAGGTATACTGCAAAAAAGATGTCGCTACAGTGGCTCGACTGCTGCAATGCTATAAAGGCGAGCAGCCGGTAACCGACGAACAGGTCGTGTATGTTTAGAACTGTGAAAGTTGAACTCCGAATGCAATTGGGTACAAAACCGGTCCTTTGTTCGAGTTGAAAAGCGGGGTAAGGCCGTAACTGACAAACAAGGCTGTTTTTTTATACCCAACGCGAGCCGAAAGATCCAGTGTAAGAGGCGTTACTTCAAACTCTTCCTTTCTGCGATTGGTGTATTTGCCGGTTTCATTTTCCCATTTTTGTTTGGTGATGGTAGATGTGACCCAGCCACCAATGGCACCGACTGCAAAATGGAAATTCTTTTGTATCTCCTTGCGCGAATTGAACTCAAGCATCAAAGGCACTTGCAAAACTGTAGTTCTTAATTTATTCTTGTGGTAGTTGCGTGTTTGTGGGTCAATCGAAACTGCGAACAACACTTTGTCTTCGCTGTCTGTGAGTACATCAACATTGTTGTCTAAGCCGTAACTGTTGTATGCAACAGCGAATCCGGTGTATATACCTATATAGTCATGGTAAATGCGAAATTTACGTTCGAGCAGATTGAAGCGCCAGGTTAGTGAACGGCTGTTATTGAGCGAGAGCCATTGTGTGGCGCTATCACGTGTAAGGCTGCCATTTGAATCCATGAGCTGACAGAAACCGAAATCGATTCCGGCAAAATGGGTAAGCTCGCTTTTCACTTCACTGTCGGGTTTCTTGGGAGCCACAGTGTTTTCAGTGCTTGGTTGCTCCGTTTTGAGGGATGGGTTTGCGTCTATGACGATGATTGTTTTGTCGCCAATGGTGATGTTTGTCGTGTCTGGCACCACTTGTGCTAGGGAAGAAAAAGTGCCGAGCGTGATAAGCAGGCATGCAAAACCAAAACGAATCATTAGTTGTTTATTGAGTAGCGATATTACCGAGAAATTGACGAACCACTTAACCGGAAATTTTAATTTTGAACACGAAGTAACTAATCGTCCCTAGCAAGCGTCTTTAAAGTAAGCAAAATGATCTTATTTGCCTCATATCTGAAAAACCACAGCAAGCTTGTATTGAGTTTGTTGTTGACGGCTTTCTTGCTGTCTTATTCAGGTGTTTCCGCAGCACAGTCAGCGCCGGTAAAAAAGGAGCTTCAGCAGCCCAACATGGATGGTTTAGTTGAGGTAAGTTTCAAGATAGACGCAGCGGGGAAGATTCAAATCGTTCACATTAACTCTACCAGTCCGCAATTGACGGAGTATGTGGTGAACAAGCTCGGAAAAATTAAGCTTTCGAGCGATACGGTTGGCGACGGCAAGGTTATCACGTATCGATTCGTATTCAAGAAGCAGGCATAAGCTATCTTTGAGGCCTGCATGGATCGCCCCAAAACAGATATACGTACGCTAACCACTGATGAGTTGGTTCTTTTTTTCGAATCCCAAGGAGAAAAGAAGTTTAGAGCCAAGCAAGTCATGGAATGGCTTTGGAAGAAGTCGGTTACTCGGTTTGAAGACATGAGCAATTTGTCGGCGGCGACCAAAGAGTTGTT
>CAMAYP010000099.1 GCA_945862415.1 Chryseobacterium gleum
CCAATTGAATCTAGATATGAGGGGGGCTCACCCTACGAAACTACCATACGCAATTGCAGTAATAGAAATCAACGAATTGAGATACCCAGGCAGGCAGAACTGTCTCATTTCTTGCGGCGAATAGATTTCTCTAGGCGATTAGATTACAACGATTTTATCGCTTATTACAAGCCATTTCATTTCCATGAAAAGTGGGGTATTTATCTATTCGTTGACCGTATTACAGAGTTGGCTAGAAAAAAACGGGAACAAATAAGGTTGCAACATCCCGATTTGCCAGAGGGTTACGTTTATGATATGGTCTATTATAAAACCTATTTCCACGAGATCTATCATCATAAAATTGAAATGCTGGCTACTAAGTTGGAGTTCGCCTTGCGTGCTCCTGTCTTTGGAGATAAATTTTATAAGTTCTATTGTGGTACGTGGGGGACAGATTATTGTTTGGAGGAGGCATTTGCGAATGTGTATGGTGCGAGGAAGTGTGCTGCATACCTGAAAAAAAAGTATAACATTTCAGAAGCTCGATCGATAAGTATCATGCAGGAGTATTTATTACAGTATGCAAGCAAGGGCTACCGGGTGGCATACGAAATTTTGTCTCAAAGCAAGAGCAACATAGATTACATGGAAAATCAATTCATTGAGACGCTTGTTTCGTATTCGTTTGAGGAGTTAAACGGAAATAGACCTATGGATATTGACCCTTACCTCTACGATCTGTACACATACAAGCTTGATCCCCGGTTGAATTTTAAAAAAAATCGAGTGACGTTTTTGATGCCGAATTAAAGTGCTTTTTCGGAGTATGTTTTGGCGAACGATTTGGCTGATTTTAATGATTGGAACTATTGATCCAGCATAGGCATGAGAATATTGTATGTTGGGCGTTGGATCTAATCGAAATATGAAAGTTACTGAAATTTTTCATGCTGTGCATATTGCGAACCGGGGAAATTCGTGAGTTTTCTAAATTGCTTTGTTTTGTCTTTGAGTGTTTTACAAATTATTGATGACAACTTAGGTCACAATTGTAAAAAGCCCCGAAAATCAAACGTTACTTCGCAGCTCAGCCGGAGCACATGTTTAGTTAACTTCGTGCGTCAGAAAAAGTTGTGTTTTTGATAGATCAGCCGCGATACCTCGATTTTGCTTCCACTACACCGGTTGATTCACGTGTATTGGAAGCTATGATGCCGTATTTTTCAGAGATATTTGGAAATGCCAGTAGCAGCCACGTCTATGGAAAGACAGTCAAAACGGCTGTTGATATAGCACGATCACAGGTTGCGCAGCTTATTAATGCCGAACCGAAGGAAATCTACTTTACTTCAGGTTCAACCGAGAGTATTAATTGGGCACTAAAAGGATATGCTGAAGCTAATGTTGAACGCGGTAATCATATTATTACCGTTTCCACTGAGCATAAGGCGGTGCTTAGCGTGTGCAATTACCTGGAGAGTCAAGGATATGAGGTGACTTATTTACCCGTAGATTCAAACGGATTGCTATCCCTAGAAGATCTACAAAATGCATTTCGCGATTCCACTGTCCTTGTTTGTGTCATGTATGTGAACAATGAGATTGGAGTTATTCAGAATATTGCTAAGATTGGCGCTATATGCAGGCAGCAAAATGTTTGTTTTTTTACAGATGCCACACAAGCGGTCGGCAAGCTACCAATTAATGTCGTTGATGAGAATATCGATATGCTCGCATTATCCGGCCATAAATTCTATGGCCCCAAGGGTGTGGGTGCGCTGTTTGTTAGGAGGGGAATTAAAGTTAGTCCCTTGCTTCATGGAGGGAGCCAAGAGTCAGAATTGCGCGGAGGCACTTATAATTCACCCGGTATTGTAGGTCTGGGTAAGGCCTGTGAACTTGCTGCTAGCGAACTAGAGGATCGAATGGCAGACGCCTTGAATAAGCGGCAATCAATTGAAATCTCATTCAAAGAGAGGGGATATGGTGAACTTAATTTCAAAGAAGTCAAAACGTCCCCATACATATTATCGTTCAGATTGTTTTCGGATGATTCGCAGGATTTTTTATTGAAAGTCAAGGACGAGCTTGCAGTCTCAACAGGAAGCGCTTGTAGTAGTGGAATCGTTTCTGAATCTCATGTCTATAAGGCGCTTGGATTAAACAACAATATTGTAAGAGTTAGCATATGAACTTTGAAAGCATCTTGTCCCGTTGTGATATTGAAAACTACCAGAAATTCTTGGGTGCTGACATTATTGGCACCTTGGGGCAGTTAGATTCAAAGTATCTCTATGCAAAGGAGTTAGACCGTGTTCTTCTCAATAGTTATTCGCCCTTTCAACTTTTGAGTAATCCGGATTTTCGAAGTACAATATTTCTTCTCCTTAGAGAAGGCGAAGCAATCGATTTACTTAATGCACTAGGAAAGCAAGTAAGATCAAATCCTTGGGAAACTCTCAATAAGATTAAATTCGATAAGAACGACCTCAATAAATTACTCGCATTTTTCGAGTTACAAGTTCCTGTTGAGCCAATCAAGGAGAACTGGGTGGCCTCGGAAGTTATCTCTCCTGGTTATGGGCTATACCCATATCAACGCTCCATTATAGCGAAGATTGAAAAGGTAATGCGAACTAGAGAAAACAGACTTCTATTGCATATGCCTACCGGCTCCGGTAAGACGCGGACCACAATAAGCTATGCATGTAGTCGACTTATATCAGATGAAAGAGGGAATGTCATTTGGCTTGCAACAACAAGAGAACTTTTAGATCAAGCCTATGATGAGTTTTGCAGGGCTTGGAGTTTGCTAGGAAACCGCGAGATAAAGGCATACAAACTTTGGGGTGAGTCGAGAATTAATCTCAAAGAAATCGAGGGAAGTTTTATTGTGGCAGGTGTTGGTAAGGCCTACAACATGTTACTTGAGAATGCAGGCACATTCAGTGCCTTTGCTTCAACGTGTAGTTTGGTAATTATGGATGAAGCGCACCAGACAATTGCCCCAACCTATCAACTTCTGATTGAGAGCTTAATTGTCAGCAAAAAGGCTGATTTGATTGGCTTGTCCGCTACACCGGGAAGGACATGGAATGATAGGGGGGCTGATAAGTTACTGGCCAGGTTTTTTTACTACCAAAAGGCGAAGGTGAGAATAGAAGGCTTTGATAATCCGGTTGACTACTTAATATCGGAAGGATACTTAGCCAAAGCGAACTATACAACTTTGCTCCATAATTCAGGCATAGAGTTGACTAGTGATGATTTGATTTATTTGAGAGATAATTGTCAATTGTCGGATAAAATTTTGGAAAAAATATCCAAGGATAGATTGAGGAATTTATTGATTGTTTCTAAAATACAGGAACTGGTAAAAACACATCAGCGGATAATTCTTTTTGCAATTACAAAGGAACATTCGATGGTTTTGAATAGCCTATTAACAGCTTTAGGAGTTGATTCACGTGCCGTGACCTCTGATACACCGGACCACGAGAGGTCACAAGCAATTGATGCGTTTAAAGTTTCTAGAACATTAGATCCTAGCCCAAAGGTGCTTTGCAATTTTGGAATTTTGACAACCGGCTTTGATGCACCAGAAACAAGTTGCGCAGTTATTGCGCGTCCTACGGATTCTCTAGTACTATATTCGCAAATGGTTGGAAGAGCAGTAAGAGGTGTTCGATCCGGTGGAAATTTGGAGGCGGAAATTGTTACCGTCATAGATGAATCGTTGCCTGGTTTTGGGAATGTTGCAGATGCATTCACCAATTGGGACGATGTATGGAAGGAAATTAACTAGAAAAGATAGTAAAAGCAAATGAGCAAGTTTTCGATTGTGCCTCCGCATTTGGCAGTAAAATCAATGCGTGATAATGGTTATAAGAATACAGCATTCGCAATTGCGGAGTTGATTGATAATTCTATTCAGCATGGAGCTAATCGCGTTGAGTTGATTTGTATAGAGAAGGATCAATTTTTAAATAGCAGGACAGTTTCCAGAATAAGCCAAATCGCTGTGCTTGATAATGGTGACGGGATGAACGAGGATGTTCTGCGCATGGCACTGCAATTTGGAAATGGAACAAATCTTCAGGTCCAGAATGAGGAGACCATAGGGAAGTTTGGGATGGGTTTGCCATCTTCTTCCATATCCCAAGCAAAGAAGGTTGAAGTTTATACCTGGCAAAATGGAGTAGATAGTGCTAGCTATAGCTATCTTGATTTGGATGAGATCATTTCGGGACAGATGGATGAAGTACCTATTCCCGTGCAGAGAAAAATTCCGGATTCGTGGTTACAGGTAATTCATAAAAAAGGAAAATCCGGCACATTAGTTATCTGGTCCGAATTGGATCGTTGCCTATGGCGCACAGGACGCACAATTATAGATCATTCTGAGTTTATTGTTGGTCGTATGTATCGCAAGTTTATACATTCGAAAAAGGCGAGCATACACGCAACTGTGTATAAGGAGAACGCTTTATCTATTCCACTTGCAGAGCATGTGTTTCTTGCCAATGACCCGATGTATTTGATGAGTCACACCAGCGTATCAGATGCATTGGCCAAAGAGGGGTTACCTGATCCCATGTTTGTAAAGCATGGAGGTGACGATGGATATGAACGCATCTATGAAATTGAACTCAATGGAAAAGTGAATAAAGTTCATGTTCGATATTCCATGGCGTCCGAACAAACCCGCAAAGGTGTAAATGCCGGAAATCGCCCACACGGAAAGCACGCAAAGGATAATGTTGGTGTATCTGTACTGCGCGCAGGTCGTGAGCTTGATTTGGACAGGAGTTGGATCAATACGTATGACCCAAGAGAGCGTTGGTGGGGTGTGGAAATAGATTTTCCACCCGGGTTGGATGAGGTTTTTGGCGTAACCAATAATAAGCAGTACGCGGTTAATTTCAGGGAGATTGGTGAAATGGATATTGAGCGTGAACTTGAAGAGCGTGATCAAACTATTCACGAATTCAAGGATGAGTTAAAGGCAGATAATGACCCGAAGGTTCATTTGATTGAGATAGCCATGGATATCAAGAATCAAATCAATCAAATGCGCAAATTGATTAAGGCCCAGGCAAGTCGTTTGGAGATAAGTGATCCTTCGGATGAGCGCCATTCGACAAAGGATGAGAATGGGCCGGAATATAGAGCCACAAAGATAACGGATGATCGAATTAGCAGTGGACATACTGGAGCAAGCGATCGGGCTGCGACGAGTAGAACCGAGCAAGAGAACATCCAGGATATCATTACTGATTTGGCAGAAAACTCAGTGCCTGAAGCGGATGTGTTGGCCAAAGAACTATTTGAACATCACGTCAAGTATCAATTCATTACGGCTTCTTTGGAAACACGGGCTTTCTTCTCTGTGAGTCCTGTTGGTGGGAAGATTATCGTCAAGCTCAATACGAATCACCCTGCATACGATCAATTCGTTGAAGTACTAAGCGGAGAGATCGATTCGAATACGGATCCTTCCGAATTGCTCGATCGCTTGCGTAAGGCGAAGAACGGATTGAAATTGTTATTACTCGCTTGGGCGCGCTTCGAAGACGAACAACCCGACGGCAAGAGAAAAGATGCCGTTCAGGATGTTCGTGTCGATTGGGGCAAGATGGCGGCGGAGTTTATGAGGGAGTGATATTTGAAAATGATGAGCTCTTAGTAACACAAATATTTAAGTATACATCCTTAATCAAGATGGCATGTAGATCGTTGATGTACAAATTGGAAATTCCAAGTTGAGTTGTAAAGAATTGCTCTACTATTATTTGGTTTTCAGAAATAATATCACTGAAGATTTCTTGGTAAGAGCGATTTTGCTTTTTGGAAAGAGCAGCTAGCAATTCTAGTTGGGTCATCTTTTTTATGTCTTCAGATCCAAAATCATCATTTACTTGTTTGTCGATTGATGTCACACATAACTGATGGAAAAGTAAACATTCAGGAGCGAAGTATTTGGACTCATTATTTATGTCAAATATTTCACCCTTGCGCTGTATTATCCTAAGAATCATGTGTGTTACTACAGGAAAGGTTTTTGGATGAAATTCTCCATGAATAGCCCTCAGGTAAGAGAAAATATTTGCCCAAACGTCAAGTTTAATATCATTTACGCGTGTCAAAAATTCATTAGAAATCCGGAATAATTCGTCGCTTGTTACTATGCTAAAATTAATTTTGTAAATCTGTTGAGAAAATTCATAAAAGGCTTGGAAAATACCGATTTGAAAGGCTTGCGAACGAAACGATACCATTAATTCTATGGCTGATTCACTCTCTAGTTTTTTATTCTGAAAATTGTAGACACTGTATGCATTGGAAAGAAAGTGTTTTTCAAAGTTGCTTTCGAGAGATCCAAGCTCTTTGCGGTATTTGTTCTCACTTTGAGTTTTGTTGTTTAACGTGAAAAATAGGGATTTTCCATCGAGGAAAACGCTTTTCCATGTTTCCTCCTTCGTTAAGTCACCAGATTGTGATATTTGATTATTATATTCCTGAATATTCTGCAGGTGATTTTTGAAAATGGAAAATTCACTCAGTAGATTATAAAAACAGTTGAAGTATTGTTCTGCAAACTCGTTTCTTACGAAATTTTGATTCGTTTGTCCGCTAGAACCCAATTCATCATTTACAAATAGAATTTCTCTTTCCAAATATTCATCTGTGTATTGAGAAATAGCCTCACTCATTGAATTTGGCAACATGATTTTTATGACCGATTCGCTGAAGGATTCTTCATTTATTGAAGATCTATATTTATTTCGTCTCCCTGTCGGTGAAGCTGTTCGACTTGCTCCAATTGAGTACGATTTAGTCCTCATGAAAAACACATCAAAAACGCTCCTTAGTCTTTCGGGCGTCGATATGCATGTAAAAGGAAGAGATCGAAAATATGTTTGGCTTGATGCTTCCGTTGGAACATCACAGCCAAGATGAGCTAATGATAGGGTTTTAAGGTCGAATTGATGCTTACTGGCTATTTTAGAATAGAAATGATTGGTGATTAAATTTATAGGATTTGTATCATCCAATAGTATCTTTCTACTTTTTGCAATGCTTTTTGCGGTGTTATTAACATCAATGAACAGTTTTCTTGAAATTATCTCAGGTAAGATGTTGCTAGAAAGATCCTCCTTAATACCTTCAAACCAAATGAGGGTTATCGGAAGATTGACTAGATACTTTTTTTCACCTGAATAAACTGAACAACCGTTATAAATCTGCTTGATAACGTCATTTTCAGTGGTCATGGATTCGCTTGCGGCTCGGAAGGCATTAATCCTGTGTTGACCATCGATAATTACAACATCACAATTTTCAGTATCAACTGTCAACGAGACGTAAGGAAATGTCCTTGTTTTTTCTTTATTTGTGTATCGACGAACAGACCAGTTAAAGTCCGCAGTTTCGTATATATCGATATAACCGTCATCTTTCATTATCCTTTTGTCTGAATTGATTGATGGGTAAACACCGGTTAAATTTTTTAAGTAGTCCTTAGGCATAATAACACCTAAAACTGAAGGAAAAAAAGCAACCCCATTCTGACCTAAATTATTTTCAGTATTAAGAATATAAGGCACAAGTGACTTTATGATTCGAACGTCATCTAATTCGCGCTGAACAAGTTGACGAATGTCCTTTATCTTATTTGTGTCTAGCATTTCGCGAACGGGCTTTAAATATTTCAAAAATTCTTGCCCGTTCGGTACTTCTGTTCCTACAGCAGATTGAAAAAATTTTATTCTGATATTTGACCCTGGGGTTTCAAAATTGTATAGACACCCTTGTATTTCAATTCGGCTTGCTTTAGTTTCTTCGTCAAACATATATTATTATTTTAATTTTTTTCAACGTATACCAAAAAGTGGTTTGTAAATAAAGTTGAGATTCTTTTCAAATTCAGAAATAAAAAATTCTGATAAATATATCATCTTTACTGCTAACATATGATCTCTCAATCCTTTATGCTTGTTTTTTTGTAAAGTTCTATTGAAACGTTGAGAGAAATTTTTTAATAATTCTCTATCCAATTGTTCTAAATCGGAATGCTTTTGATTATCGGCATCGTTAAGGAAATCAACATGCTGTTTTATACGTTGATGTAGATTTTTTGACTTTCCTATATATAGAGGTACAACTGTTTCACTCACACATTTAAGAAAGTTGAAGAAAATTTCAAAATCTGAGGTTATATCGTTAATGGATAGGTTCTGATCTTTGGTGCGAATATCTAATGATCCTTTGTATAATTCTCCGAATTCTTGATTATTACCAAATCCTTCTCGTCTTACCTCAACATATAGAGAATTTGGTGAATAGACATCGAAAATTGCTTCCATAAGTTGGACGCGCTTAGAATTGTCGTTGAGGTAGTCTTGTGTTTTGATTTGCGTCCAATCAATGTACCAGATATAGCAACCTGGCTTTGGTAATATGTTATCAAATTGGTAGTATAAGAAATTAGAATGTTCCATAAATTCTACACAAAACAACTTACACATCCCTCTCCCTCAGCATCCAAAATCTGGTCTTTCCACGATTTTACTGAGCTTTGGCGATGTGTTCTTAGGTAATGTTCTTTTTTAATGTTTGCTATTCGAGTGGGCTTAGCGAGTTCCTCAAGTGTCTCAGTGTCCATCCACGAATAGCCGCTTTTTTCGTATTTCATGGCTTCCTCGAACAGAGTACGGTGGTTTTCGTAGAGCCAGACCCATTCAATCTTTTGCTGATAGAAACAGAAGAAGCAGCCTGAACGGCTTCGACTATAAACGCCGTGTTTTACTTCGCCATCGATTTCAACGGTGTATTCTAGAGACTTGTAATAGGCTGGGATACCCACGCCCGATTCTTCGAGAATGCGATAGATATCGTCAATAACCAAATGATCGTCGTTGTCGACGAGAGGGAAGTGGTCTAGCTTTCCAACTGGATAGTCGGTTCCTTTCAATAGTTCAAAAACAATGGCATTGTATGCCTTCGTATCGGCTTCGAGAAGCGCATTGAGCTTTTGCTTTAACTGGAAGTTCGGAGAAAT
>CAMAYP010000100.1 GCA_945862415.1 Chryseobacterium gleum
ACCACTTCCGCGTCGTAAATATCTTCGAGTGTAACGGTTCCTTTACCGATGCCAATGGTTTCGCCCAGGCCTACTCCACTGCTTTCGTGGCACATGTTGGAGCAGTCGGGCAAGTTGTTTGTGCCATAGGCGCGCACGAGCAGCTGGTAGAGAAACGCCGCTTCGTTGCTGGTTCTTCCGGATGTGTAAAACACCGCCTCATTGGGAGAGCACTGTTTCAGTTCATCGGCAATCATGGCGTATGCCTTTTCCCAGTCGATGGGTTCGTAGTGCGATTTGCCCGGCGCCAGGTACATCGGCTGAGTTACACGACCGCTCTTACCAATTTCATAATCGCTCCACTGGCTCATTTCCTCCACGCTGTGCTTTGCAAAAAAAGCAGGATCGCAACGAAATTGCGTAGCCTCCTCGGCCACGGCCTTAGCACCGTTCTCGCAATACTCGCCCAGTTTGGAGCGATGCGCAGGCTCGGGCCACGCACACCCCGGACAGTCGAAGCCGTCGCGCTGATTCATTTTAGACAGCACCTGCAAACCCTTCCAAAGGCCGATTTCGTGAGCGATATGCTGCATGGAAACCGTCACAGCGCCCATGCCCGCCGCCTTACCCGGAAGAGGCGTCAATTTCAAACCCGTGAGTTTGGCCGGCGGTATAATTTGAACCGAACGCGCTGAAGTCATTGTGTCAGACATTTTGCGGGTGAAAATACGAAAAAGGGGACTGGGCTGGGGACTGGGGACTGGGGACTGGGGACGTGTGAGTGCGTTACTCTTTGTTTACTCCTTGCTGCGCCAACATGAAAAGGGAACTTTTATGCACCACACCGGCCGCACTCCCCTCTCCCATGGAGAGGGGCTGGGGGTGAGGCGTGTTGGATGACGGATGACGGATGACGGATTACAGATTACGGATTACAGATTACGGATGAGAGATGACAGATGACAGATTGCGGATGACGGATTATAGATGAGCGATTACAATTTATACCGTACGACATTATTTAGCATTCATCGTTTTAGCATCAAACACTGCCCCAGCCTCGAAGAGGCGAAATCTCCCTAGTAAGTTGGGAGCGTCGCGAGAAACGCAGCCCCGTTAGGGGCGAAACATTTAATGAACGCAGGCGAAGGTTTCGCATGAAAAAATTTCAAAGACATCCGTTAACATTTTTGATGTATACATTTTAAATGTTAACGCAGAAAATGTTAACGGCTAAGAAAAATGAGCAATGGGAAGCATTTCAGCACAATTTGAACTATGAATGCTTCGTAGTAAAGAGAAAACCAATTTTATAATTTATCTTTGTGAGCGACCGCATGAAAAAACACCCAAAGTCCAAAAGTCTGTTTTTATCGACCGAATTAGTTCGTATCGATAAAGCTCTCAACGTCTACGACGGTATTGTTCTTTTTCCTGAAAAATTAGCGCGCGCCAATGAGACCTTGGGCAGGGTTGGTGCGCCAATTGAATTTGAAAAATAACAGTAAAGTCTCTCTATATGGCTTCGGCTTCGCTCAGCCCAAGTCGCCATTCGCCACTCATCATTCTCCCCTTAAGTTTGCCCCATGACCGCCAACCTCCCCCAGCTCACCGCAGAAGTAATCGCCCTCAGCAAATCCATCGGTGCATGGATGAAAGCACAAACCAACGTGCACGCAGCGATGGCCGAGGTGAAAAGCGAGAACAACCTCGTCACGTATGTCGACAAGGAAAGCGAGCGTCGCTTTGTTGAGGGTTTGCCTGTGCTATTACCCGAGGCGGGTTTTGTGGCGGAGGAAGGTACAGGCGAACGCAATGCTGCGGGACTCAACTGGGTCATTGATCCGCTCGATGGGACTACCAACTTCGTGCACGGCATGCCGGTTTGGTGCACGAGTATTGGCCTGTGCGATGGCATCACACCTATTCTCGGTGTCATCTACGATCCCAACACCGACGAGTGCTTCAGTGCTTTCAAAGGCGGTGGCGCATTCCTCAACGGCAAACCCATTCGTGTTTCACAGGTAGCCACGGTGCAACAGTCTTTGCTCGCTACAGGCTTTCCCTACGATGACTTCGGACGTGAAGAGGCGTACATCGAATTGTTTCGCAAACTCATTCGCGGTACACGCGGCCTGCGCAGACTAGGCAGTGCGGCGCTCGACATGGCCTGGACGGCATGCGGACGCGTAGAAGGCTTTTACGAATACGGCCTCAACCCGTGGGATGTGGCTGCAGGAGCCATCATCGTACAAGAAGCGGGCGGTATTGTTACTGAGTTCAATGGTGGCGACAACTTCATTTTCGGAGAGGACCTGGTATGCACCAACGGCCTCACACACGAAGAAATGCTGCGCATCATCCAAACCTACTTCCCATAAAAAAAAGGCCCCGCAATGCGAGGCCCTTTCTATCGAATCGCATCTTTTATTCTTTGATGAAACGACCGGCCTGTGAGCCTTCGGTAATTACGTGGTAGATACCACTGCTCCACACTTGCGTATCGATGGTGTGTGTGAATCCTGCCTGAAGGGTTGAATAAACAACACTTCCACGCGCATCTACAACTGTTAAGTTGCCCAATGCTTTGTCGCTCGACACGCGCACTTGATCACGCGCCGGGTTCGGATAAACAACGGGAGCATTCATTTGCGCATCATTCACACCCATAAAGCAAGGTGCGCAGCTCGAGAAACAAACCGTTGGCATGGTCACATCATTTGTGTTGGTTGTAATCGAACGGTTGTATGCGCCGAAGCCATCGTCTATCCCACATTCAAACGGAACCGTTTCTGCATTCGCAAAAGTGTCGCCGTTGATGAACTTGAAAAACACTTGTTCATTTTGACCCACCTCAACAGTGGCACTATATACACCCGCAGAAATTTCCAGCATTGGTGTTGCTGTTGGAGAAAAATCATTGAACGTTCCGGCTACATGAACCCCCAGCGGGCTAATCGTTACTTCAGTCATTTCAACTTTGATGGTAAGTGTTAAGGTTGGAACAACCACGCATGCTGCACATTCGTTGAAGCAAACCGCAGCGATTTCTTCATTGGCCGTTGCCGTAAATGAACGGTTGAAACCACCAAAGCCATCTGCCACTCCACAGTCGGCCGAAACCGACTCCCATGTTGTACCGTTGATGAACTTGTAGGACACGTCGTCACCAGTATTGACTGCGATAGGCAACTGGTAAATTCCATTGCCCAGCGGAATCATGAGCGACTCGGTTGCATTCCATCCGTTGAATGATCCAGCGACATATACTTCATCGTTTGTAACCGACTGGTTGGTCATATCGACCTGCAGGGTTACTATCACAAGTGTTTGCGGCAAACAGTCGACGCACTCTCCAAAGCAAACCACCTCGAGCAGCGTATCAGCGCTGCCGGTAATGAATCCGCGATTGTATCCGCCAAATCCATTGTCGATGCCACATTCCGCAGGCACCACTTCTTCGGGTGTGCCCCAAATGTTGCCGTTCAAGAATTTGTAAGCAACGTCTGTGTTGGCTTCAATAGTTGCCGTGTAAGTGTAAATGCCATCACCATCAGCATCAGTCATAGGTGTGGCACCCGGTGTCCATCCCTGGAAGCTTCCAACTACATGCACACCATCGGCACTTACCGTTTCGTTGGCCATGTTTACGCTAAACGTTACGTTCACGGTAGTTGGTTCTATAATGGGTTCGCAATCTGTACATGAGCCGAAGCAAATCGGGCCATAGATATTTTCAATTTCACCGACCAAAAACGGATGATTAAAAGAACCGAAGCCATCGTCCACGCCGCATTCAGCAGGGACAGTTTCCGAGAATGGCCAATCATTGCCATTCAGGAATCGGAATTGAATAGCACTGCCAACTTCTGCTTCCAGAGTTACTTCAAAGATTCCGTCACCATCGGCATCGGTCATAGGAGTTGCAGCCGGATCCCATCCTTGAAGATCGCCCGCCAGGTGCACACCATCGGCACTCACTGTTTCATTCTCCATGTTCACCAAAAAGGTGACGTCAACCATTGTAGGCGAAATAGCACAATCGATGCAAGCACCGAAGCAAGCCGGGGGAACCGTAATATCAATCGTACCCGTTTCCAGCACGCGGTTGTATGCTCCGAATCCATCAGGCAAACCACATAAACCGGGAACGATTTCCGCCCCATCGAATGTATCGCCGTTGATGAACTTGTATAGCAGATTTGAATTCTCATCGACGGTAAACGTTACCGTGTAAATACCATCAGCATCATCGTCGGTCATGGGAGTGGCCATTGCATCCCAACCTTGGAAATTGCCAACCACATGCACGCCCGCGGCGCTTACTGTTTGTTGCGACATGTTTACTTGCAATGTGACATCGATAGTTGGTGTGATGACAACACAATTAGCACACTCTTCAAAACAAACTGTTGCGAGTGTTACATCGCTGCTTCCAAAATCCAAAAAACGATAAGGCATGCCCATAAAATTCGTAGCACATGCCGAAGGAACCGTCTCGACATCTGCTGTGCCAATTCCATTTTGAAAGCGGTAATAGATATTTTGATTGGTATCAAGTTCAACCACCGCAGTGTAAACGCCATCGGCATCTGCATCGCTCAACTGAGCACTTTGAAAGGAAGCAAATTGCGGAACAATAACAACGCTTACCCCGTTAGGACTGATGCTCTGCTGAGACATGTTTACGGAAAAAGTTACATTGGCAGTTGGAGGCGCAGCGCAGTTTTCGCATGATGCAAAACAAAACGGACCATATACGACCTCCGGTTCAGTGGGCGTAAGACTCCTGTTGAAACCACCTACTCCATTGGCAACACCGCATGCCTGTGGTACAGACTCATCTTGCCCGGGGCCCCAGTTATTTCCATTGATGAACTTAAACTGAATTGCTGTGCCTGTAGGAACTACCTGGGTGTATTCATAGATTCCATCTCCATCGTCATCGGTCATGGCCGTGGCTCCCGGCTGCCATTGAGGCGATTGAAAAGTACCTGCAATGTGCATTCCGTTAGCGTTCACGGTTAGCCCCTGCATGTTTACCAAAAAGGTAACTGAAGATTGTGCGATCGAAACAGTAGCAGTCAAAACAGCTACTACGGAGAGTAAAAATCTTTTCATCGGTTATTCGGTTAATGGGGACGAATATAAGTGTATTCGATACACTTAGCAATCCACAAAACCGCACCAATCTTAGTCTTTATCGTAATCGAAATCAGCAGACTTCATGCGCTGATTCTGCCGCAGGAAAACCTTGTAATCACGAAAGCGATCCTTCACAAAAACCAGAAAGTCGTATTGTGAACTTTGAATCAGAAATTCATCCGAAACATTGAGGTAGGTTATAAAATCGTCGAACTGCTCATCATCGAGCGCGATAATTTCATAGTCGACATACAACCGAAACAGTTCCTTGAGCAACTCGCGTTTGCGGTCATCGTTTTCCAAGTACGCGACTTCGCGCTTCGATCGTTCCTTGCGGCTGAACTGCTGATATAAAAACGTAATCGGACTTTGCACTGCATTGATGCCGCTCAGCATGTAATCCTTCTCATCATAGCCAAGCTTCTCAATATCTTCCTGTATTTGCTCGAGGTCGCGCGGAGCGAACACCTCTACTTCAGCAAGCATGTAGGTGCGGGTTTCAAGATACAATTTCAACTTGAAATTTTCACTGTAGGTGGAGTCAGTATAGGTTACATAACGCGTTTGAAATCCGAGTGATGTAATGGCGATCGTATCGCCCCGCTGGCATTTCAGTTCAAACGATCCATTGGGCTTACCAAATGAGCCCTTCTTGGTTGAGCGATTAATGATAATTGCATTGGGAATTGGTTGATCCATTTCATCGCGCAATTCACCTCGCACCACTATTGAAGTGGTGTCTCTTACCTGTGCTGTCGCACCGTAAGAAATCAAAACAAGACAAAGAGTGAAGAGCAGAAATCGATTGGCCATATCCTGAATTGGCTTAGTTTTTCCTGCGCAGGGCAGATACAAAACGCCCCCAAGCATCGGCATCGAGCAAGTTACCTCCGCTTCGGAAGCCTCCGTTGTAGCGGGCTATCATAGTCGCAGATGCGTCTGCATAGGCATCGGCTGAAAGGTCGCGTAGGCCATCATAATTGGAAACGGAAGCCGCATTTCGATCAAATCGGAAGTAACCATCACCTGGAAAATCGAGGGCTAGGACTTCCGAGCGTAGACGCGCCGGACTGGGGTAAGGCAATACATTCACCGCAGGCAACAACACGTTCTCCTGTTCCATCCATTGCACAATTGAAATATGCGCTTGAACCGTGTCGTATGGGATTACATAGCTAGAACGTTTTAAACCCAAAAAAATGAAATTCAGCGTGTCGCCTGCTATAACAGGTAACGTAAAATATCCGGTGTGATCGGAGAAGGTTCCTCTATTGTCACTCGAGCGAAACACCGTTGCGTATGGCACCGGAATAAGTGAGTCGGTTGCAACGACCACACCTGAAACTTGCAGTATATGCCTGTTTTGTCCTGACACAAGTTGTGACGCAAAAGAAAGGGCCATCAGGAGGAATAATATTCGCATGTTAATGCCGCAAATGTAAGCGAGTCGCAACAACCGAAAAACCGAGTTCGTTAATGCTTGCCAAAAATCAGTTGCAGCATGTTCCTTGCTGAAACTTAACGCACCAATTGAGCAGCACAGCAAACAACAACAGCCCGGCAGTAATTTTTCGAGTAGCAGACCAATTGAGGAAAGTCCATTTAGAAGTGGCTAAGTACACCAGCATCATTGCAGTCAATCCGATTCCTAAAGGATTCGCGTGCCAACTCAAGTCAACGTCACCCCGCAGCAGATGAATGAAACTTCGCTGGGTTCCGCAAGCAGGGCAATCGCATCCCGTCAACAATTTAAAAGGACACGGAAGCAGGTGTTGCTCCAACTCGGAGATGCTATTCAGCCACCAGGTTGGCATGCACAAACAATTGAATGATGTGGGTCAAATCCTCCGCGAAAAAACCATCGCGGAGCTTGTGGAAGAACGTGCAACGTCGTGGCTCGAGTTGATAGGTGGTTCCTGACATATAGTCGTCTGAGAGCTGAAGGGTTTGCAAGAAATCAAGATTTTGTGCGGGATGCAGATCGAAACAAATAAATGCATCCATTTGCAAATCGTACGCAACGGCCAACTCTCCCGCCGCGGTCTGGATGGTGCAATAGGATGGCACTCGAATCAAATCAGGGCGCTCCAGTATCAAATGGCCAAGTGTGTAGTAAGGGTAAATATAAAACAGAGGCTGAAACCCGGCTTCAGTTAGATGACCTTTCGCCTGCTCCATTTTCTGGCGTATTACAGCTCCCTTCGATGGTGGTATTTCCCGTGCATTGCTATGCCATTCTTCGCCGTTTGCAAGCCACTGGCAGGGGCCCAATTCGAGCTTATAATCGAATGCAGAAGGTTCGTCGAGCACATATCCAGGGTAATAATAATCGAGGCCCAACCGTTTCGAAAGGTCCAGCTCCACAAGCATAGTGTACATGCCTAAACTGTCCTTTTTGTAAGCTGTGTCGTACACACAAAGAATGGAAGCCATGCTTCTATCGCCCACATCCACGTAACTGAATGCAACCAAATTCCCACCATCATAAACGGATATTTCCAATGCATCGAAATCGACTCCCATGCGTGGCGACAATAAAACTCCTTCGAGGGAATCATGAACAAATGCCTTGAACCGAGACTTAAGCCCCTGGTACAGATGCTCCCGTTTTTCATCGCATTGTGGAGTGCCCACCCGAATAGTAAAGCGGTTATTGTTTTTTGAAAAGAGCTTCCGATGACTTCTTCGCATGCTAAAAGCACAAACCGGAAACCGGATGTTGCGAATGCCGCAAACCTTGCTGTCGATGCAAACCACCTCGCTGCGATAAACAATGCCATTGCCGCGAAACCATCCGCGAGCAAGAAGGTCGTCGTATTCGGCGCGTTTCAATCCGTGTATCGAAGCAGTTTGAACTAGCATGTGAGCGAATTTAACCAATAGTTCATGAATAACATGGAGTAAAAGGGAAGATCAATTAACGCAAGCGTCACAGTGACAAAATATCCCCATCAAATAAGCAGTGCTAATTTGTACTCATATCTAAATATGCCATGGCACACAACAATGTAATTCTTCGATTCTTGGACAACGGTATGACGCACGAAATTCAATCGAGAATTTCCCGATTGCAACGTGAAAACAATACAGAAGTGCTCTACACGCAGGAAGGAACCAGAATCCCGCTCGACAATCTACTCAGTATCAACGGCGTGTCTTGGCTTTAAATCGAAGCTCTTAAAGCTTTGGTCGAATTATGTGCTGATTTGTTGCAAAAAGCATTTTTTGTGTACATTAGCGCCCTTATCTGAAATCTAAAAACATGAAAACAAAGTTGTCTGTACTCCTTGTACTCTCTTGTCTTTGTATTTATTCCAATGCACAAGTAAAGCTTCAATCGTATCAACACGAAATTAGCTGTGACATTGACTCTTTGGCGGAACTTCCCACTATCATTGCTACCTCTCCAGCCGGAAAAGTAAACATCGACTACTCCGAAAACATCTACTCCGGCGGTTGCTTGGGCACGCTTGTGCGCACGTTCACATACACCGATCCTGCGGGACAAACCGCCGAAGCACAACAAATTGTTCACATCACCGATCGCACCCCACCGAAGTTGTTGGGTGAGGCGCCTAACATTACTACGACGGCCGATATGATTCCTGAACCGGCTGAGTTTGCTGCTGTCGATAACAGCGGCGAACGCTTTGACGTGATCTTCAAAGAAGTTAAGCAAGACAAGCGCATCACTCGCCTTTGGACCTGCTCAGACTCGTGCGGAAATATCGCACGTAAAACACAAACCATCACACTCGAATACATCGTTTCAAGTTTCTATTCAAGAAGAACAGTCAAGCATCCGCTTGACTGTTCTTG